>JAGXSN010000058.1 GCA_018333815.1 Sulfuritalea sp.
CCCCCTGTGGCAGGCGATCCGCGCCAGCGTCTCGCTGCCGGCGATCCTGCCCCCCGTCGCGGCAGGCGGCCGGCTGCTGGTCGATGGCGGCATCCTCAACAACCTGCCCGTGGATGTCATGCGCGAGCGCATGCAGGGCCCGATCATCGCCGTCGACCTCGCGGCGGACGGCATTCACAGCCCGGAACTCGCCCGCGTTCCGGGCAGCATCGAATACCTCAGGCGCCGCATGTTCCGCAGCGACGCGCGCGCGCACGCTCCGACACTGGCGCGCATCATCATGCGGGTCACGACCGTCGCGAGCCGCAAGGAAGCGCAACGCGCCCGCGGGATGGCCGATCTGTATCTCGCGCCGCCACTCCATCAATACGACCTCCTCGACTGGAGAAAAATGCGCCAAATCGCCGAGACGGGTTATCGTCATGCCCTGCCGCTTGTCGGCAACTGGCTTGCGGCCAACCCGCAGTACCAGGATCGCGCCAGCTTCCTGCGTCACTGGGGGCGGTTGCGGGCAACCTGAAGAACGATGGAACAGGGTCTCTCGACCGCTCCGCTGTGGAGTTACGGCATCGCGACGATCGGCTATCTGATGCTGACGGCGCACCTGCTGCGCTGGCGCCACGGCAATCTGCGCGACCCGGTGGACATCGCCCTGCTGTGCGCCACGGGCGCGACCGCGCTGTGGGCCGGCGCGGGAGGCCTCATCGCCCTTGGGCTGAATCTCCGCGCGGAAGCGGCATTCGCGCTCCTCGACAGCCTGCGTTACGGCGCCTGGTATGGCTTCATCATCCTGCTGCTGCGCTCGGCGAGCGGCGGCGGACCGGGCAAGCCGGCCTGGACGACCTGGCCGATCGCGGTCGGCGGCGGCATCGTCGTCATCGGCGCGGGGCTCCAGGCGTTGGCGCTGGCGGGCGCGGAAACGACGCAAGCGATTGTCCGCGGCGGCCACCACGCCGCCCTGGCCCAGACCGTCTTCGGTCTGGCACTGCTGGAGCAGCTGTTGCGCAACACTTCGGCGGATTCGCGCTGGAACATCAAGCCGCTGGGCATCGGCCTGGCTGCCGTGTTCGGCTTCGACCTGTATTCCCACTCGCTCGTCCTGCTCTTCAACCGCGTCGACATCGATGCGTTCACCGTGCGCGGCCTGGCGAATGCCCTGGTCATGCCGCTGATCGTCCTGACGGTTTACCGCAGCCGGGCGCGCAAGCTGCGCGTCACCGTGTCGCAGACCGCCGCGTTCCAGACCACCTCTCTGGTCGTGGCCGGCGCCTATCTCCTGATCGCCTCCGCCGCCGGCTACTACGTCCGCTTCCTCGGCGGCAGCTGGGGGGGCGCCCTGCAGGTCGCCCTGCTGTTCTCGGCCTTGCTCCTGCTCATGGTCTTCCTCTTTTCCGGCACCATGCGGGCCAGGCTCAAGGTGCTCGTCGGCAAGCATTTCTTCCGTTACCGCTACGACTACCGCGAGGAATGGCTCAAGTTCACGCGCACCCTTTCCGCGGGGGAAAATGCGCAGCAGGTCGGCCAGCAGGTCATCCGCGGGCTCGCGGACATGGTTGAAAGTCCGGCCGGCGCCTTGTGGCTGCGGGACTCCGAAGGACGCAACTACGCGCAGATCGCGCGCTGGAACACGCCCGCCTGCGACGCCAGGGAAAGCGCCGACAGTTCGCTGCTCTGCTTCCTCGCTGCCAGCGGCTGGGTCGTCGACCTCGAGGAGTATCGCCACCGGCCCGGACGGTATGAGGGACTGATCCTGCCGGGCTGGCTCATCGAAACGCCCAATGCCTGGCTGGTCGTGCCGCTGAGCCTTTCGACCGGAACCGTCGGCTTTGTCGTGCTGGCGACCTCGCGGGCGCGCCTCGACATCAATTGGGAAGTCAATGATCTCCTGCGCACCGCCGGCCGGCAGGCCGCCGCCTTCCTGGCCCAGATCCAGGCCGCCGAGGCGCTGCTCGATGCGCGCAAGTTCGAAGCCTTCAACAAGATGTCGGCCTTCGTGGTGCACGACCTGAAGAACATCGTCACCCAGCTTTCGCTGATGCTGCGCAACGCCGAACGTCATGCCGACAACCCTGAATTCCAGCGCGACATGCTAGAAACCGTGAGCCATGCGGTGGACCGGATGAAACAGCTGATGCTGCAACTGCGCGAAGGTACGACTCCGGCCGACGGGGGCTGCGGCGTCGACCTGGAGGCGGTCGCGCACCGCATCCGGAAGGCGAAGGCGCAACTGGGCGCACCGGTCGAGCTGCACGTCGAAACGAGCGTCATAGCCCGCGGGCATGAAGAACGCATCGAGCGCGTGATCGGCCACCTGGTGCAAAATGCGCTCGACGCCACCCCCGCCCAAGGCAGGGTCTGGATCGCGATCGGGCGGGCGGACGGCATGGCGACGGTGGAAGTTGGCGACACGGGGAGCGGCATGTCGGCCGAGTTCCTGCGCGATCGCCTGTTCAAGCCCTTCCAGACCACCAAAGCGGCCGGCATGGGAATCGGCGCCTTCGAAAGCCGCCAGTATGTGCAGGAACTCGGCGGCGACATCCGTGTGGAAAGCAAGGAAAATGCCGGCACGCGCTTCTTCATCAAACTGCCCCTGATCGAGGTTTCCAAATCTTCCGACCTGAAACAACCGGAGATGAACGCATGACGACGGGAATGCCCCGCACCCTGCTGATCGTCGAGGACGACCCCGCCCTGCAGAAGCAGCTTCGCTGGTCCTTCGACCGCTACGAGACACTCGTCGCCGCGGATCGCGAAAGCGCCCTCCTCCAGGTGCGCCGCCATGCGCCGGCGGTGGTCACGATGGACCTCGGGCTGCCGCCGGATGCCGACTCGGTTGCCGAAGGTTTTCGCCTGCTCGAGCAAATGCTGGCGCTGGCCCCCGACACCAAGGTCATCGTGCTCACCGGGCAGAACGACCAGTCGAATGCCCTGCGCGCGGTCGGCATGGGCGCCTACGACTTCTTCAGCAAACCCTTCGAACCCGAAATCCTCGGCCTCACCCTGGAACGCGCGTTCCGGCTGCACGAACTGCAACGGGAAAACCGGCGCCTGCAGGCGATGCGCCAGCCGGATGCGCTGGGCGGACTGATCACGCGCGACCCGGAAATGCTGAAAATCTGCCGCACCATCGAAAAGATCGCTCCCAGCAACGCCACCTTGATGCTGCTCGGGGAAAGCGGCACCGGCAAGGAACTGCTGGCGCGCGGCCTGCATGCCGCCTCCCCGCGCGCCGACGCCCGCTTCGTCGCGATCAATTGCGCCGCCATTCCCGACAACCTTCTCGAAAGCGAGCTGTTCGGCTACGAAAAGGGTGCTTTCACGGGCGCCGCCCGCACCACGCCGGGGAAAATCGAGACCGCGCATGGCGGCACCCTGATGCTCGACGAAATCGGCGACCTGCCCCTGGCGCTGCAGGCAAAACTGCTGCGCTTCCTGCAAGAACGCGTGGTCGAACGCGTCGGCGGACGGCAGGAGATTCCCATCGATGTGCGCATCGTCTGCGCCACGCACCAGGACATCAAGGCCCTGATCCGCGCGGGCCGCTTCCGCGAAGACCTTTACTACCGCCTGGCCGAGATCGTCGTTCAGATTCCGCCCCTGCGCGACCGCAGCGGCGACGCCGTCCTGCTCGCCCATGCCCTCGTGCGCCGCTTCGCCGCGGAACAGAAGCGCGTCCTGGCGCTCGGCGAGGAGGCGATCGACTGCATCGCCGCCCATCCCTGGCCCGGCAACGTGCGCGAATTGGAAAACTGCGTCAAGCGGGCCGTCATCATGGCGGACGGCAGCACCCTCGGCGCGGCCGACATCGGCATCGAGACCGCGGACGGCCCAAGCGCGCCGCTCGACCTGCGCACGATCCGCGACGAGACCGATCGCAAGGCGATCCTGGCCGCCCTGGGGCGCAGCAACGGCAACGTCGTGCGCGCCGCCGATCTCCTTGGTGTCAGCCGCCCGACCCTGTATGATCTGATGCACAAGCTCGGACTCAAATCATAGGCGCCCGTCATGACCCCTGTCATCCGCTCGAGACTGCGCACCACCGCCCTGCTGCTGGGGCTGACCCTCGCCGCCGGCTGCGGCGATTCGCCCGAGACCCTGCTCGCCTCGGCCAAGGACTATCTGGCCAGGAACGATCCTGCCGCGGCAACCATCCAGCTCAAGAATGCGCTGGCGAAAGACCCCAACTCCGCAGAGGCGCGCTTCCTGCTCGGCCGCGCCCTGCTCGACGGCGGAGACCCCGTGGCGGCCGAAGTCGAGTTGCGCAAGGCGCTCGAACTCAAGTTTTCTGCCGATCAGGTCGCTCCCGCGCTGGCCCGCGCCCTGCTCGCGCAAGGTCAATTCAAGAAGCTGGACGAACTGGCGCAAACGCACGTCGCGAGCGCCGCAGGCCGGGCGGACCTGAAGACGACCGTGGGGCAGGGCCTGGCCCTGCAAGGCAAGCTCGACGCCGCGCGCGCGGCGTTCGAGGCAGCCGTCGCCGCCCAGAGCGATTACGCCCCCGCGCTGCTCGGACTGGCGCGCATGAAGGCGGGCGCCGGCGATCTCGCGGGCGCCCACGCCACCGCCGCCGAAATTCTCGCCCGCGATGCCCGCAATGCCAACGCCTGGCTGTTCCAGGCCGATCTCTTCCGCGCCGAAGGAAAGCTTGCCGAGGCCGTTTCCGCCTACGAAAAGGGAGTGGAAATCAACCCGCGCGCGATCGCCGCCCTCGCTGCGCTGGCGATGATCCACCTGCGCGAAGGCAAGCCCGATCTGGCCGACCAGCGGGTCGCGGCGATGCAGCAGGCCGCCGCGCAGCATCCCCTCACCCTTTACATGCGGGGCCTGGTTGCCTACGGCCGCAAGGATCTGCCGGCGGCGCGCGCGGCGACCGAGAGCCTGTTGAAGACACAGCCCGACAACGCGCAAGGCTTGCAGCTCGCCGGCCTGATCGCCTACGACGACCGTTCGGACATTCAGGCGCAGGAATTCCTGCGCAAGGCATTGCACCGGGCGCCGGGCCTCGATTTCGCCCGTCGCACGCTGGTGTTGTCCTATCTGCGCAGCGGCCAGCCGAACCGGGCTCTGGAGACGCTGCAACCCGTATTGCGGGGCGGCAATCCCCGCGCCCTCTGGTTGCCCCTGGCGGGCAGCGCCCATCTGCAAGGCGGCGACGCCAAGACGGCCGAGGAGTATTTCCGGCGCGCCGCCAAGGCCGATCCGGAGGACAAGCGGACGCAGACGGCGCTGGCCCTGGCGCGCCTGCGCAGCGGCCAGGCGGAAGCGGCCTTCGCCGATCTGGAGCAGATCGCCGCCGAGGACGCGGGCGTGACGGCAGACATGGCGCTGATCGCCGCCAGCATCCGCGCCAGGCGGTTCGACCAGGCGCTCAAGGCGATCGACAACTTCGAGAAGAAGCAGCCGGGCGATCCGGTCGTGCATAACCTGCGCGGCGGCGCCCTGCTCGGCAAGGGCGACCGGGAAGGCGCCCGCAAGAGTTTCGAGAAGGCGGTGAGCCTGAACCCCGCCTATCTGCCGGCAGCGACCGCCCTGGCCCAGATGGACCTGGCCGCCCAAAAACCCGACGACGCGCGCAAACGATTCGAGGCGGTGCTGGCCAAGGAGCCGAAGAACGTGTCCGCCTTGCTGGCGCTCGCCGACTTGTCGGCCCGCACAGGCGCCAAAGCCGAGGACGTGGCGCACCAGATCGGCAAGGCCATCGCCGCCGCCCCGACCGAGCCGGCGCCGCGCCTCGCCCTGATCGGCCTGCACGTGCGCGACAAGGAAAACAAGAAGGCGCTGACTGCGGTGCAAGATGCTCTGGCAGTCATCCCCGACCGGCCCGAGCTGCTCGACGCGGCGGGTCAGGTGTATCAGCTGAACGGCGACATCAACCAGGCGCTCGCGACCTACGGCAGGCTGATCAGCCTCATGCCGACCTCCGCCCATCCCTACCTGCGGATGGCGGAAATCCAGGTTGCCGCCCAGGACAAGAAGGGCGCGCGCAGCAGCCTCGACAAGGGTCTGGCGCTGCAGCCCGACTCGCTGCCGATCCGGCGCGCGCTGATCCTGCTGGATATCGATGACCAGAATTTCGACGCGGCGCTGAAGAAGGCCCGCGCGCTCCAGAAGGAACAGCCGAAGCTGGGTATTGGCTATCTGCTGGAAGGCGACGTCCATGCCGTCCGCCAGGCGTGGGGCGCGGCCGCCACGGCCTATCGCGCCGGCCTGAAGGCCGCGCCGGACGCCGATCTCGCGCGCCGGCTGCATGCCGTCCTCCTGCGCGACGGCAGGGCCGGCGAGGCCGGCAGCTTCGCGGAAGCCTGGCTCAAGTCGCATCCCGGGGACAGCGCCTTCCGGCTGTTCCTCGCCGAGTCGGCCACCCAGCGCAAGGATCACGCGGCGGCGGCCGCCCACTACCGCAAGCTGCTGGTCGAACAACCGGGCAATCCGGTCCTGCTGAACAACCTGGCCTGGACGCTGGGGCAGATGAAAGATCCCCAGGCTCTCGCCCTGGCCGAACAGGCCAACCGGCTCGCGCCCAACCAGCCCGCCGTCATGGACACGCTCGGCGTGCTGCTCGTGGAGAAGGGCGAGAGCGCGCGCGGCCTCGAACTGCTGGCCAAGGCGCTGGAACTGGCGCCGCAGGCCCACGTCATCCGCCTCAATTACGCCGGCGCGCTGATCAAGGCCGGCAGGAAAACCGAGGCGCAACGGGAACTCGACACCCTGGCCGGGCTGGGCAACCAGTTTCCCAACCAGGCCGAGGTGGCCGCGCTGCGGCAGGGACTCTGAACATGCAGGCCCGCGCGTCCGCTCGCAACCGTTGCGTCGCGCTGGCGCTCGGCGCTGCCGTCTTGCCAGCGCCGATTTGCGCCGCGCCGGACACGGAAGAATGGCGCCAGCTGCGCGCCGAGGCGCGCGCCCACGAACATGGCGAGGGGGTGGCGAAGGATGCGGTCAGGGCCATCGCGCTCTATTGCGCTGCCGCGCGGACGGGCGATCCGGAGGCGCGCTACGACCTGGGCTGGATGTATGCCAACGGCCGCGGAATTCCCCGCGACGACAGCGTCGCGGCCTATTTTTTCGGCCTCGCCGCCGCGCAGGGTCATGAACCCGCGCGGCGCATGCTGCGCTACGTCGGCGCGGCGACGGATGAAACGCCCGAATGCCTGCGCGAACAACCTGTCGTCGGCAAGGAGGCGGCCGCCGACAGCCCGGACGATTTCGTTTTCAACAGCGAAAGGCAACGCCAGCTGGCGGAACTGATCCGCCGCCTCGCGCCGGAATACGGCATCGACCCGCGCCTGGCGCTCGCCATCGCGCGCACCGAATCCAATCTCGATCCGCATGCCGTCTCGCCCAAGAACGCCCAGGGCCTGATGCAGCTGATCCCGGAAACCTCGCTGCGCTTCAATGTGAAGAAACCCTTTGACCCCGAGCAGAACGTACGCGGCGGCCTCGCCTATCTGCGCTGGCTGCTGGCCTACTTCCGCGGCGACGTCGCCCTGGTCGCCGCCGGCTACAACGCCGGCGAAGGCGCGGTCAACCGTCATCTCGGCATCCCGCCCTATGCGGAAACCCGCGGCTACGTCAAACGCATTCTCGCGGCCTTCCGCCGTCACGATCATCCCTACGATGCGGCGGTCACCACACCCTCCCCCGACCTGCCGCGCATCCGGCAGCGCCAGGCCCGGATCAGGTCATGACCCCACGCAAGACGCCGTCCGTTTGGCTGTCCCTGATCCTGCTGGCCTTGCCGGTCGCGCCGGCCCGCGCCGAGCTGGCCGATACCATCGAGCGCATCAAGCCTGCGCTCGTCGTCGTCGGCACCTTCAGCCAGATCAGGAGCCCGCCCTTCGTCATGCGCGGGACGGGCTTTGCGGTCGGCGACGGCCGGCTGATCGCCACCAATTCCCATGTCATTCCGGAAACCCTGGGCGCCGGTGCGGGCCAGGAGCGCCTGATGATCCTGGCGCGCCAGGGTGCGGAAACTCGTCCCCTGGCCGTCGAGCTCGTGGCCCGCGACATCCCGCACGACCTCGCGCTGCTGCGCATCGCCGGTCCGGCCCTGCCGGCGCTGATGCTGGGCTCCTCGGATGCGGTGCGCGAGGGCCAGGCGGTCGCCTTCAGCGGCTTTCCCATCGGCAGCGCACTCGGTTTCTCCCCGGTCACGCACCGCGGCATCGTGTCGTCGATCACCCCGATCAGCCTGCCCAGCGGCAACGCAAGCCAGCTGAAAGACAAGTCCATCCGCAGCCTGCGCGCCGGCGCCTTCCCGATCTTCCAGCTCGATGCCACCGCCTATCCCGGCAACAGCGGCGGGCCGCTGTTCGACCCGGTCAGCGGCCAGGTGCTCGGCATTCTCAACATGGTGTTCATCAAGTCGACCCGGGAGTCGGCGCTGGAGAAACCCTCGGGGATCAGCTATGCTGTCCCGGTGAGGCACCTCGTTGAATTGCTGGAAAGAAAGTAGGAAAAAATCGATGCGGCTATTCCGTGGCCTGGGGCTTTTGGCCGGATTTCTCGGCGTTTTGCTGTGCGTCGCCAGTGCCGCCGTCAGGCTGGGCGGAATCTACTGGCTGGGCGGTTTCCAGGTCGGCACGCTGATGCAGGCCGGGATTGCGGCAGTGGCGGTGGGCTGTTTTTTTCTTCTCGTGGCAATTTCGGCAAGGGAAAAATGATGTTTTCTGTCGGTTTTTTTTACAATCCATCGACTCAAGCTGCCAACGCAGCGATCATGAACAGCTCAACTTCATGAATGCATTTAACTTTCAGCACAACATGGAATATGGCTCGATTATTGCTTAAATCCGCATGAAAGATACCGTGGAGCGCTCCATGAGCCAAAACAAGTCACCGACGACGCAAACTGAGCAAAACCCAGGAAACGCAATCAACCCGGGGCGTCGCCGTTTGGGCAGGGCCGCTTTGGCGGCCCCGGTGGTCGTGTCCCTGGCCAGCAAGAACGCTCTTGCAGGGGGTAATTGCCTGTCCAACATGCTGTCGGGCAACCTGTCCGACCCCAAACGGGGACAGTGTTCCAAAGGCTGGAGCCCGGGCGGATGGGGGCTGCCGGGCGGGAATGTCAGCAGCTTCAGCACGATCGGGGCCTGGCAGGTCGCTGGATTTTCCTACGGGAGCTACAGCGCCACGACAGCTCAATGCCACCCGCAAAACGCCAACAAGCCGGAGTGTTATGTCGGCGGAAGCACGGTCGCCCATATTCCCGCCGTTCTGAACCAGAACGGTGTTCCGGCTGCAACGCCCTTGCGGGTGGTGCTGCTCCCCAACTTGTGGCCGGCGGCGGCGGGCTGGCAGCTCACCAGGCATCTGGTCTGCGCCTACCTGAACGCATCCCTGAGCGAAAACTCCGATTTCAATTACGTCATGACAAAGCAGCAAGTCGTGGGCCTGGCTTCAGGGACAATCCCCCTGCCCCCAGGATATACCAGCCTGCAGGCGTTTCTCGACTCGACCTGGTGAGGGTCGTCCTTCGGAGAACGGGCTCGCCTTTCTCTGCTTGGCTCTTTCTGAAAGCAAAACGACTTTCGACGACGGAACAGCCCTGGCCTGCGTGTGCATCGAGTCGTGCCCTCCCTCGCTCTGAGTTCGCGCCTCCGTTTTCTGAAACGCACCTGGGACGATGGGTGCGTCGTGTATGTCGTCGATTCCGGCGAGACGCATCTCCTGTCGTCGGCTTGCGCATTGCTGCTGGAGCGTCTTGAGTCCGGCTCCGCTTCGCTCCGGGTGCTGTCGGACGAATTTCTCTCTCTGAGCGACGATCTGACGCAGGAAGAACTCTCCGGCCTGCTTGAGGATATCATTCGCAGCCTCCGCAAGATCGGCCTGATCGAGACTGGCGAGAATCAACCCTGAGACTTTCGTCCCTCCCCCCCCGCGAAATGGCCCGGCGCCTGGCCCGTCGAGGCGTGGATCTGTCGGTCGGCAGTTTCACCATCCGATTGCGCTCGAACATTCCCTGCGTCGCCCGCGGGCTCGAATTGCTCTACGCCGATTACGCGCTGGGTCCGGCCCAGGAACTGGTCGATTTTGAAATCCGCATCCACCCTCCCGGCGTATTGAGACGCTGGCTGCGCCCGCAGGTCACGTTTTCCTTCGAAGGACATGCCCCGTTCAAGCCCTTGCCCCGTGCCCAGGCTTTCGCGCTGTTCGAATGGGGCCTGAACTGGGTGATCGCCAACAATGCCCACCAGTATGCGATCGTGCATGCGGCCACGGTGGAGAAATCCGGCCGCGCCGTCATCCTGCCGGGCATGCCGGGCAGCGGC
The DNA here is from genome assembly GCA_018333815.1 of Sulfuritalea sp. Taxonomy (GTDB): domain Bacteria; phylum Pseudomonadota; class Gammaproteobacteria; order Burkholderiales; family Rhodocyclaceae; genus Sulfuricystis. The sequence goes on from JAGXSN010000058.1 coordinate 10,272, forward strand.
AAGAGCACGCTTTGCGCGGCGATGGTCTGCCGCGGCTGGCGGCTGCTGTCCGACGAAATGGCCCTGATCTCCCTGCAAGACGGCATGCTCTGGCCCTTCCCGCGCCCGATCGGTTTGAAAAACGCGTCGATCGACATCCTGCGCAATTACGCGGAAACCGTCGTCATCGGGGAAACGGTTGCCGACACGGCAAAGGGAACCGTTGCCCACATGCGCCCCCCGCGCACCAGCATCGACGCGGCCCGGACGCCGGCCTGTGCGCGGCTCCTCGCCTTTCCGACTTACAAAAGCGGCGCCCCCGTCGAGGCGCTACCCCTGGGCAAGGCTCAGGCGCTGATGCGCCTGGTGCAGAACTGTTTCAACTATTCCGTGCTGGGCGCTGCAGGTTTCGCCGCCCTGGCCGACACGGTTGACCGATGCGAATGTCTGTCTATCGAATACGGCAACATGGCTCGGGCAATCGAAATCCTCGAACGCCGAGCGATGAATGGGGAGCATGGCTGAATCGGCCCCCCCGCTGATCCGGTTCCTGCGCGAGCCGCAATCCTCGGTTCGCTTCCAGAGATCCGACTGGGAAGATCTGCTGCGCTCAGCACGGCGTGGCCAGTTGCTCGCGCGTGTGGCCCGGGTCGCGGCGATGGCCGGATTGACCGGCAAGCTGCCCGACAAGGTGAATCCGCATTTTCAAAGCGCGCTGCAAATCGCGCAAAGCCATGCCCGCAGCGTGGCCTGGGAAACCCGGCAACTCAGGGACGCTCTGGCGGGGGTCGAAATTCCCTTTGTCTTGCTGAAGGGTGCCGCCTACATCGCGGCCAATCTGGAAGCCGGGCACGGACGGCTGATGTCGGATATCGACATCATGGTGCAGCGGAGCGCGCTCGAACCGGCGGAAAAATCCCTCATCGAACACGGCTGGTTTCCCACCAAACTGGATGCCTACGATCAGCGCTACTACCGCACCTGGATGCATGAACTCCCGCCGCTGCAGCATCTCGAACGCGGCACCAGTCTCGACGTTCACCACACCATCCTGCCGCCGACCGCGTCCCTTAAGCCGGACATGGAAAAACTCTGGCAGGCCTCGTTGCCCGCGGCAGGAGATCCCCTGGTTCGCGTTTTTGCCCCCGTCGACATGATCCTGCACAGCGCGGTCCACTTGTTTCACGATGGCGACATGCGGCACGGGCTGCGCGATCTGGTCGATATCGACGCCCTGATAAAACAGTTTTCGGGAACTGTCGGTTTCTGGGAAACGTTCGTCCAGCGTGCGATCGAAATGGACCTGACGCGCCCTTGCCACTACGCCTTGAAGTATTGTCGGCTCTGGCTGGCAACGCCAATACCCGACAGGGTCACTGCCGCCGTTCGGCAATCGGGAGCTCCCGCCGCATTTGCCGGCGGCATCATGGACAGACTATTGCCTGCCAGTCTTGGCGCGGTTCTGGAACCCGATCCAGGCCCCCGCGCGCGCCTTGCCGATTTCCTGATGTATGTCAGGTCGCATTACCTGAGAATGCCCATGCACTTGCTGATTCCGCATCTGTTGCGCAAGCGGTTCGCCAGGGACGAGCGCTGACTACTGCGCCCCTTTGCCCCCGGCCACCACGCCCACGGTCTCGAACAGGATCACCAGGTCGAGCAGCAGGGTGTGGTTCTTGACGTAATACAGGTCGTATTGCAGCTTCTGCGCCGCGTCCTCGACCGACGCGCCGTACTGGTAGCGCACCTGGGCCCAGCCGGTCACGCCCGGCTTGACGCTGTGACGCACGGCGTAGAAGGGAATCTCCTTGGTCAGCCGATCGACGAAATAGGCGCGCTCCGGCCGCGGGCCGACCAGGCTCATGGCGCCGGACAATACCGAGAACAGCTGCGGCAGCTCGTCGATGCGCAGCTTGCGGATCCCCTTGCCGACGCGCGTCACGCGGTCGTCGTTCTTGGTCGCCCAGCGCGGCAGGCCGTCCTTCTCCGCGTCCTTGCGCATGCTGCGGAACTTGATGACGTTGAACAGGCGGCCGTTCAGCCCGACGCGCTCCTGCCGATAAAAGATCGGGAAGCCGTCTTCGAGCACGATCAGCACCGCGGTCAGCAGCATCAGGGGTGAGAACAGCACCAGCAGGAGGGATGCGGCGACGAGGTCGAAGACGCGCTTGACGGCGGTGCGCGCCCGGCCCTGGCGAAACCCGCCGCCGAAGATCAGCCAGCCGGCGCGCAGCGCGTCGAGGCGGATCTGGCCGAGCATGCGCTCGAAATGGCTCGACATGTCGAGCACCAGAACGCCCGAGAGGCGACAGTCGAGCAGCTCGCGCAAGGGCAGGCGCCCGCCGCGCCGCTCGCCGATGGCGACCACGATCTCGTCGACCTTGAGCTCGTCGACCACGTCGACGAGACTTTTCTCGCCCGAGATCACCATGTGCTCGGGTACGGCCCGCTCCTCGCTCGCCGGCCCCGGATAGAAGCCGACGACGCGTGCGGTCTGGTCCTCCTTGCTCAACGAGGTCGCGACGGCGGCCGCCTCCTTGCCGACGCCGAAAATCAGCAGCCGCAGCGTCACCAGGGCGCGCGCGCGCCGGTGCGCGGCCATCACCCGATAGCTCAGGATGCCGAACAGCGCGGCCATGCCCGACAGCTCGAGCAGGGTGCGGTTGCCCTCGACCGAGGGCAGGATCAGGAAAATGACATAGGCCACCGGGATCGACAGATGCAGCGAGAGCACCGCGCGGGCGCGCGAATCCTCGATCGTGCGGTCATGGATGCGCTGATAGAAACCGAGCCAGGCATTGATCGCCAGCATCGTCAGCGAGAGGATGGCCGCATAAGTGGCCACCAGCACCGGGTTGATCGGCAGGTCGCTGCCCACCCACATCACGGCGATGACGACGCCGACGAAGACGAAACCGAAATCGAATGCCACCTGCAGCAAGGTATCGGTGCGGAACGTGTGTCCCATCGCCGAAGAGATCATGCCAGCCCCTTTGTCGGTACGGTGCGCGCGCCCCCCGCGTCGCGGCGAGAAATGTCATCGCGCACGGGGCGATGATACCGCGCCCGGCCTGGTTGCGTCTCTCAAGAAACACGAAGGGCCGCCCCGAGTGTTTCTGCCCCTTGAGGGGAGATCGCCGCGCAGCGGCGATTGCGGGGTGGGCTCATACCCCCTGCCGCAAGGCGTCGGCAATGTCCATGCGGCTGACCTTGAGCGCCGGCAGCAAGGAGGCCAGAACGGCGGCGGCAATGCCGATGACGCAGGCGAGGAGGAGAATTTCGGGCACGACCAGGATCTTGGAAATGTAGCCCTTGTCCGCATTCGGGGGCGGCGGCATGGGGATGCCGACGGTCGAAATCCACAGCGCGAGCGCGGCGCCGAGCGCCACGCCGAGAAGGCTGCCGATCACGCCCAGGCACAGGCTCTCGGTGACGATCAGGCCGAATACCCGGTTCGGCCGATTACCGATGGCCATCATCGTGCCGAATTCGCTGACGCGCTCGAAAATTCCGATATTCACCGTGTTCGACACGCTCAGCAGCAGCATCGCCAGGATGATCACCGTCAGAAAACCGAACTGCTGCCGGTAGAGCGTCACCGTCTGGTTGTAGAACGCATCCAGCTCGACCCAGGTCCGGATCTCGAACCCCTGCCCGTGCAACGCCCTCCCCAGAGCGGCTGCGACGGCCTCCGTCGCAGCCGTTTTTTCGAGCAGCATGACGCCCAGATGGGCGCCCGGCGTCGCCAGCAGCTCCTGCGCGGCCGGCAGGGCGATGCGCACCGCGCGCGCATCGTAGTCCTTCGAGAAGGTCTGGAATACGCCGACAATCTCGAAATCGAGCAGGTTGGTCGCGCCGCCCGGCGTGCTCACCAGCAGGTTGGCGGTATCGCCGGGAGCAAGCTTCAGCGCCTGCGCCACGCCGGCCCCGATCATCATGCCGAAGGCATCCCGGTCGGTCATCCGGCGCCCTTCGATCACCGTGATGTAACTGGCCAGACGCGCCTCGCGATCCGGTTCCACCCCCTCGCCGACGATCGCCCAGTCGGTGCGGCCATTGCCGAGCAGGCCGGAAAAAGCGAGGCGGAACATCACGTCTTCCGCGCCCGGCGCGGCCTGCATCGTCCGACGCAGGGAAGCCACATCTTCGATCAGGTAGCGCTCGGGCTGCTGGCTGCCGAACTCCCGGTACCCCGCGCGCGTCACCTGGACATGGCCGGTATTGGAACGGATCGTGGCCTCGCCGGTCTCGACGATCGTGTCCTCGATGAACCCGCCGGCGAGAATCAGGGCGACGACGCCGAACACCACCGAGGCGAGCGTCATCGCCGTCCGGCCGCGGTGACGGAAGATGTTGCGCAGCGCCAGCTTGAGCAGTTGAGTCATCGGCGCGGCCTACCGGTTCAGCCGGATCGCATCGACGATCACCATGCGTGAAGCCTTCCAGGCCGGATAAAGACTCGCCAGCATGGTGGTGAGGACGGCGACCGCCAGCGCCTCGGCGACGATGCCCGGCGTCAGCAGCACCTTGGCGACATAGCCGCGCGTCAGACCCGGCGGCGGCGGCATCTGGATCTGCATGACATCGACGACGAACCCGATGAGGACGGCCAGGGCCAGCCCGACCAGCCCGCCCAGCAGTCCGAGCAGCGCCCCCTCGGCGACGAACTGGCGCAGCACCCCGCCGCGCCGGACGCCCAGCGCCATCAGCGTGCCAATCTCGCCGGTGCGCTCCATCACGCTCATCATCATCGTGTTGCCGATGCCCAGCAGGATGATCGCGACCACGATGAAGCGCACCACGTCGAGCTGCTGGCGGAACAGGTCGACCGCGCGGGTGTAGAACTCCGCCAGTTGGTTCCAGGTGCGCACTTCGAAGGTCTTGCCGTCGAGATGCCCGCGCAATTCGGCCGCGGCGGCGTCGGTCGCACCGGTATCGTGCAGGTACACCAGCCAGGCATGCGAACCCGACGTCCGCAGGAGCGTGCGGGCCACCTCGATATGCATCAGCACCGCGCTGTCGTCGTAGGCCTTGCTGACCGACGCGAAAATCCCACCGACCGTCGCGTCGATGGCATTCAGCCCCGTGCTCGGATTGTCAACCAGAACCACCACTGCATCGCCCGGCTGGGCGCCCAGCTGGGTCGCCAGCCCCCTGCCGAGCATCACCCGGTTTGCGGCGGCGGCGGTCAGCTTTTCGCCTGCCACGATGCGCAGCGAACGATCGCCGGTCAGATCGCTGGCCGGATTGAACCCCTCGCCAACGAAGGAGAGCGTTGTGTCGCCGCGGCTCAGCAGACCGGTGAAATGCAATCGCGGCCCCCAGGCGCGCAACTGGGCCAGTTCGGCCAGCGGCGCGGCGCGGTCGTCCTCCGGCAGCAGGTAGCGCATCGGGTCGGCCCGGCCATGCTCGTGGTAACCGGGGCGCGTCACCTGGATATGGGCATACTGGGACTCGATCGTCGCCTCGCGGAAATCGACGAACATCCACTGGATGTAACCGTTCGCGATCGCCAGGGCCGCCACGCCGAAGGCGACGGAAAGGATCGCGATCAGCGAGCGCCGCCGCTGGCGCAGCAGATTGCGCAGGATGATGTTGATCAGGACGAGGAAGCGCATGGCGTAGTCATCTTCTGGCGCCGATCATACCTAAGATGAAACGCTGTCGCCTGACAAAAGTCGGCTCCGACGGGACGGCTTAAAACGTTTCGAAGACAAGTCGCTACTCGGGTAGCCCGGCGTAACGACGGCAGCGTTTCTTGCCCTGTTTCACAGGGCGTTAACCCAGGGATGGGCGCGGCGGTCGGCGTGCTGTTTCAGAAAAGCACGGGTCTCCTCGGTCAACAAGCCGCGGCCGTGCAACTGGGTGATCTGTGTACCGCCCATGTCGTTCAGTTCGATCATGACCGGGCCGCGGTCGGTCAAGGCGAAATCCCAATGATGGATTTTCATCAACGCGAACACGGGACCGGCATCCCGGCAGGCCTGCAACAGCCTGTCCCATCCCGGCAGGCGAAATCCCGCGAAAGTTGCGCCCGTCAGCGGATGAACGGGCAGCAGACGGGCTTTCGGCCACAGGCCATCGACCGCGGGGCCGATTTGCCCGCTGGACAGATCAATTCCGGCGACCAGGTTGCCGTAGCTGCCCATGTGGAAGTTATCGACGGTGTTGGGAGAAACGGCGATTTTCCAGGCGGCTCCGATCGGCCTGGGGCCTTCCGGACCGTTGAGACAAACGACCCGCACACCGCAGATCGCCGGCCAGCCCGTCAGGGTTTCGATTTCGGGCGCCAGCCGCAGCGTTTCCTGAAACAGGAAACCGCATTCGGGCCGGTGATAGCGATGATCGACGCTCCGCACCAGACGCAGGACGAAATCATTCACGGCAAGTCGGCTGCCGTCGGCCAGCACGACGCTGTCTGCTGCGGGATCGTACCCGGCCAGATGGAGCGCCCCGATTCCCTGCTGGGAATAGGCAGGCTTGGCGAACAGCGGGTAGCTTTCCTCCTGGCGCAGAAATGCGGCGGCCTCCTCAATGCTGCGCAAGTGCCGTCCAAATGTCTCAGGCATACGCCTGGCCGGATGAAACGTCGCCTTCAGCGGGGCAACGGGCAGGCCGGAGGCGGTAGCCAGACCATGGAAAACCCGCTTGTCCCAGGCGGGCAATACCGCCTGACGCGGGTTCAACGACAGGTTGAGCGGATCCTGGAGGCGCCAGCCGAGAAAATCGGGAGCGCCACGGCCACGCTGATAATTCCCGTCATAGAGCCTGAACCAGTAATAATCGGTGACGCCGCACCGCCCGCCGGCCTGTTTCAGCGCCAGGATTTCCCTGGCCTGGGTCAGCAGGCCCTTGCCGGTCTGCGCCTCGGCCAGTTGGACCCACCCACGGTATTCCCGGAGTCGGGCAAGGATGCCACCGATCTTCATCTGCGGTAGCTTAAATGGAAACGGCCCGTTAGGGCCGCTTCCTGATCCGATCCCGGAGGGATCAGACTTCCTTGCGGCGGCGCATGGCCCCCAGGCCGAGCAGGGCGGCGCCGACCAGCGCCAGCGTCGCGGGCTCGGGCACCTCGCGGATGCTCATCAGGACGCTCATGTCGCTCGTCTGACCTTCCGCCGTCCACACCGTGCAGATCGGTCCGCCGTCACAGACGGGGAAATTCGTCTCGGAATTATTGAACGCCCCCAAGCCGAACCGCGCCTCGTAGTTCTTGCCGCCGACGGAGAAGGAGATCGGCGCGAAATCCGTCAGCTGGAAGGTGAAGAGATCGTCGCAGATCGAGCCGTTCGGAGCACCGGCGGGACAGTTCGCCGGCAAAGCGACGTTGTTCAGCGTTTCGGTGAAACCAATGGGGATGTTGTGCAGCGGATCGTTGTAGCTGCTGACCGTCAGCACCGAGGCAATGGTCGCCGTCTTCAGGGTGAAGGCGGCGGTGCCGATCGAGCTGTTCTTGTGGTAAACCGTCGAGACCGCTTCCCATCCGCCCCAGACAGCCAGATCCGCCCCGGTGCTGACGTTGCCGTTCCAGCCGAGGACGCGCAGGCCGCTAAACACGTCGTTGAACCCGCCGCCCACCAAGAACGGATCGTTGGCCACGAGGCCACCGCTGTTGATCGACGGCACGCCCCAGGCGATGGTGTCGTAAGTTCCCGCCAGCGGCGTCACGCCCAGCGCGCTCTCATACCAGCGGATGTCGTTGGTTGGCGTCGTGGTATCGGTGCTGGTCATCAACGAGGTATTGAAACCGCTGCTTTGCGAAAAATTGAGGGTCGACTGGACATAAGCGGCGCTTGCCTGCGTCGAACCCAGCGCAAACGCTCCGACCAGAGCAGCGACGATGGCTTTACGATTGAACTTGGATTTCATTTTACGGTTACTCCTTGATATGGCACTGGCAGATGACACTGGCTGGACTGGATTGGGCTGGACTGGATTGGGCTGGATTGGAACTTGCCACGCCAAACGTTAAGCAAAGCCTGTGCCACTATGCTTAACTCATTGTTCCAATTGGTAACGTAATGGCAGAAGCCGGTCACGGGATGACGCCGTGTAAAAAATTTCGACAGTCACCGGCTTGCCAAATCCAGGTAGGCGAACTTTCGTTCGTAGTCGAGCGTCCGGCCATGGGGAAACGCTTCATGGGAATCCACCCTGACCTCCAGGGGCGGGTCGCCTGCCAGTTCGCCCATCTGGGCGGCCAGTTGCGCCGCCAGGGAGGAGGTATCCTGCGCATTGCCCCGGCGCGCCTGCACCTCCCAGAGCAGCCGGTCGGGCAAGACCGTGACGCGGTGGGCGCCGCTCAGCTGCCGCGCCAGCGCGGGGTCGCGGTAGAGCGCTTCCTTGAACCGGTCGGCATGCCCGCCGCCGGGCAGGCGGTCCCTGCTCCGTCCATGCAGGGCGACCACGGGCAGCGCGGACGGCGCCAGGCCCGGCCGCGCTGCCGCCACCCGGCTGCGGTCGATGAACTGCATGCGGTCGCCCGTGGCGTAGCGCATCAGGGGAACGGGCGCCCGCTCGTCCATCACGGTGACAAGCAGGTCGCCGATGCCAAGGGTATCCCGATTGATGACTTCGACAAAAGTCCGCAAGGGATTGAACACCATGAAAGTCGGCGCGGGCGAGACGGCGCGGTCCAGCCCGGTCAGCCTGTCCAGCAAGGCCGGATCGCGGCTGCAGGCCCGCCGCAGCGCGACGGTTTCCCGCGTTTCGTTGAACAGGTTGAGGCCCAGTTCGCCCACGCCCATCGAGCTGCCGATCAAGCCGCTGGCCGGGTCGTCCGGGTCGTTGCCGAGCACGCCGGCCAGATAGTCGCGAAAGGTTTCGGGAAAGGTCTCCTCGCCGACGATGGCGTGGACGCGCAAGCGCCGCCAGTCGAGGCCGATGTCCTGCGCATGGTCGCACAGCTTCTTCAGGAACAGCGGATCGCCGCAGAGGATGATCTGCTCGAAGAGTCCGCCGAGGCGGTCGACGATCGCGCAGGCCATGTCCTCGCGCACGCTGACATTGGCGACGCAAACCAGATCGGAGCTGAAACTCACCCCCATCGGCAGGCAATTCACCAGCAGGCTGCGCCGCGTGCCCGCGTCGAAGGCCAGATCCAGCCCGATGTCGAGAAGCCGGGCCGCGCCGCCGAGTTGCCTGCGCGTGCCGATGCCGAAGGCGAAGCCGTTGCCGCCATGACCCGAGCTGGTGACGACGGTGGCCAGGTCATCCGGCCGAATGTCGTCGCAGACGAGTTGTGCGACGGGAAAGCGCCCGAAGGTATTCGCCTTTTCCAGCACCGGGCAGCGGGCAACGAAGTCCTCCACCGTGCGGACGCGGGCGGGATCGACGCCGGCCTCGGCCAGCAGGGCGCGATACGCCGGCGAGCGCTGCGCCGCCCGGCGAAAGGCCGGAATCAACCCGTTGCGCCCACGGCGGAGCAGCGCCTCGGGGTCGCCGTGCGCCAGACGGGCCCGGATCAGGCGTCGCTCGACTCCGGCCGGAAGGAAGTTGAAAACGGTCGCCACGCCGGTTTCAAGGCTTGCCGAGGTGACCCAGCTTGTATTTGACGATCGTCGTGACCAGCAGCCAGTCCGAGATCGGCTGGTCCTGGAACCAGGCGAACAGAAAGCGGTTGGCGCTTTCCAGCGATTTCTCGGCCTGCCGCAGATCGGCGATATAAGTGGTCACCGGGCCGTAGTAGTCGGTTTCCGGGCCGACCGGAACAAAATGGAAACCCATCCGGTGGAGCAGACGCGCCAGCCCCTTCTCCATCGCCGCATACCAGTAGCGGATGCCGTGTTGCCGGCTGTAGCGATACATTTCCCGATACATGCCGAGCATGATCTGCGGGCTGCTGTTGCGGCGTTCCTTGCGGGCCGCGATGATCGGTTTCGTGGACGGCGCGACATCTTCGGCCTTGCCGTCGATCTGGAATTTCCGGGTGACGGCCTGGAGGTTGTCGCCCGGGCGCCGGCGGAAATCCTTCTTCACGATCAGGCGGGAGACCTCGGCGCTTTGCTCCCTGGGGGGCAGGACAAAATCGGAAAACACGACGCAATGCTCCTCGAAGGGGAAGACCTCCCTCTCGGCGCCGAGCACCAGCCGGACGGTTCCGACCAGGGCGCCGTCCCGGGCCTGGGCGGACACATGGACCGAACGGCTGTCGTAGTCGTCGGTCTCGAGCCCCCAGGGATAATCCTTGGCCGCGAGGAAGCCGCATTCGGCGCAATAAACCTCGTAGCGCAACCGGGCGATTTCGCGGAAGGTCTCCGCCTCCGCCTCGCGGGACGCCAGGCGCCGGAACGAGAAATGGGGCGCGATGAGATCGCGCCTTCCTCCTTGCGTCAGCATTTCGACCAGCATCGCGTCTTTTCCATCGGCGGTCCGCTCAGAACGAATAACGCAGCTCGGTATAGACGCGATCCCGGCTGTCGTAACGGCCGAAGTACCCCAGCGCGGGGCCGTGGAACACGTCGACGCCGACGACCATGCGCCAGTTCTTCTCGAAGCCCCAATGCACTTTCGGCCGCAGCATCCAGTCGTTGCGGTTCAGGCTGGCAACCCAGAGAACCTCGGCCTCCCAGCGGGGCGCCAGCTTGCCGTGGATCAGGACGCTATAGCCGCTCTCGACCTTGTCCTGAATCAGGTCCGGGTCGCGCTGGCTGGTGATCACGCTCTGGAACAGCTGCAGGTTGAGCCGGGTTTCGGTCGGGGAGGAGAAATTCATGCCAAGAGCCCAGTCGAGCGTGTTCTGCCGCGCCAGGCCGTCGGCATCGGCCAGACGCAACACCGTCAGGCCGCGACCCCTCGTGTAGACGGCCTCGGCCTTCAGCACGAACAGGCCCAGGTCTTTCCCCAGCGTGCCGCCGAACTGGGAGATACGATCGTGCCTCGGCTGGTAGATCAGGACGCCCGGCCCGACTTCCCTGTAGAAGGTGGGCGCGGCATCGGTGCTGCGGTAGTGGAACCCCGAAATGTCCCAGCCGTTTTTGAGCCAGCCGGCGCGCAGGCCGTAATTGCCGTTCGCGGGCTTGCGCGCCGGCCGGTGCGCGTCGCGATAGACCACGTCATGGCCCAGACTGGGTTGCACCGGGAAAAACTCGGCGCCCGGCTTGCCGATCTCGTCATAGGTCGGGAACGGGATCCAGAGCAGTTCGCCATGGAAATCGCCCTTGAAGTATTCCGCCCGCACCGCCCACTGGGGGATGCGCAGGAGATTGAACTCGGGCAGGATGAACTCGCGCATGTCGCGCGCGGACACGACATCGGCGAAGAACAGACCCACCATCTCGCCCCAGACCACGTGCTGGCGGCCGAGGCGGAACTCCCAGTCGCCGGCGCCGATATCGAGGTAGTTCTCGCGCAGGTACAGATTGAAGCGCTGGTCGCGCTTCACCGCGCCGGGGTAGCGATCCGTCACGTCGAAGACGGCATCATAGTCAGCGCGGGCGCCGAGCTTCCAGCGAAGGTTCGGAGCCAGCCTGCCGGAGTTCTCCAGTTCGATGCGCCCCATCATCTTCGACCCGTGCGTCGGCCGGTCGATGGTGCGTGCGGCTTCGAGCTGCGCAAAGCCGCGCAAACCGCCTCCCGCCCCTTTCATCGGCGGGGCCTTCGCCGCCGCCATCCTGGCGTCATCTTCCGCGGCTGCGCGCAAAAGAGCCTCGATGTCGTCCGGCACGTCCGCGGCGCGCGCCGGCGCGGCGACCAGGCCTGCCAGGGCGCAAACTGCGGCAACGAGTGCGTTCCTTCCGGTTTTCATTCGGTCATTCCTCCGTTTCCGTCTCGCTGCCGCGACGCTGCAGATTGATCGTCCCCCACTGCTTGCCGCTGCGCACCCCAAGCTGCCACAGCACACCGTCCTCGATGCGCACCAGGCGGTTCGACATCTCCATCACCCGCTGGTCGTGCGTGGAAAAGATAAAGGTGGTTCCCAGCTCCTTGTTGATCCTGCGCATCAGGCGCAGGACCTCCGTGCCTGTCGTCTGATCGAGGTTGGCGGTCGGCTCGTCGGCCAGGATGATGTCCGGCTGGATCGCCAGGGCCCGGGCGATCGCGACCCGCTGCCGCTGTCCGCCGCTGAGCTGATTGGGCCGGTGGTCGGCGTATTTGGCCAGGCCGACCATGCCCAGGAAATAATCGACGCGGCGCCGCCGCTCGTCCCGCGCGATGTCCCTGCGATTGAGCAGGGGATACTCGACGTTCTCGGCGGCCGTCAGCACCGGCAGCAGGTTGAAGGTCTGGAAGATGAAGCCGATGCTGCGCGCCCGCAGATCGGCCAGCCGGTCGGACGGCCAGTTCGTGACATCCTGGTCGTTGATGTAAATCCAGCCTTCGGAGGGGCGGTCGATGCAGCCGATGAGGTTGAGCAGGGTGGTTTTGCCGCTGCCCGACGGCCCGGCGATGGCGAGGAAAACGCCGCGCTCGATATGGAGAGTAATATCGGAAAGCGCCTGGACGATCTGGTCGCCCAGCAGGTAATCCTTGAATACGCGTTCGATCCGAACCACGTGCATTTCCCACCCCGTATCGCCTGGCGCAGGCGTTCGCGCCCCCCGTCCCCGACCAATCCACATTTGAAACGAGGATCATCAATGCAAATCGCAAGAGAATCCTGCCATTTCTTTCGCATTTTTGCAATTCGCTCCTTGCTGATCGTTGTCGGGGCGACGATGATTGTGCCGGTTCTGCCTCCGGCCGCGGCGCAACCGGCGGCCCCGCCGGCGGCAGAGGAGACCCTGGCCGACCCCGTGGCGCAGGAGATTCTCCAGCATGCCGATCGCATCCGCTTTCCCAAGGAAAGTTTCCAGGTCGATGTCAGCATCGTAACGCGGCGCGCGGATCAGTCGACCGAGACGCGCAAATACCAGGTGCTTTCGAAGGGCAACGACCGGACCCTCGTGATCACCACCGAGCCCGCTTCCGAGCGCGGCCAGACCCTGTTGATGAACGATCGCAATCTCTGGGTGTTCCTGCCCCATGTTTCGCAGCCGGTGCGCCTGTCGCTCGCCCAGCGACTGACCGGGCAGGTGGCGAACGGCGATCTGGCGCGCGCCAACTTCACCGGCGATTACCACCCGCGCATCCTGCGCAGCGAGACGATCGACGGTGAACCTCATCACGTGCTCGAACTGACCGGCGTCGACCGCAGCGTCACCTACCCGCGCGTACTGTTCTGGGTGAAGCAGAAGAACTTCCATCCGCACAAGGCGGAGTTTTACTCGCTGTCGAACCGTCTGCTGAAGACCTGCCGCTACGAGAATTTCCGCAGCATGGCGGGCAGGACGCGGCCCACCCGCCTCGTGATGGACGATGCCCTGCGCGCCGGCGAACAGTCGATCCTCGAATACGACAACATGAAATTGCGCGAACTGCCGGACAAGCTGTTTACCAAGGAGTACCTGCGGCGGCTCGACTGATCATCCGGGCAATCCGGCCGGATTGCCGTTCTGCCAGCGCCAGGCGTCGGCGCACATCGCGTCCAGCCCGAGTTCGGCGCGCCAGCCCAGCAGGCGTTCGGCCAGCGCGGGATCGGCGTAGCAACAGGCGATGTCGCCGGCCCGCCGCGGCGCGATCCGATAGGGTACCGGCCGGCCGCTGGCCCGCTCGAAAGCCCGCACCATTTCGAGCACCGAGTAGCCGCGGCCGGCGCCGAGATTGACGGTCAGCAGCCCGCCCGCGCGCTCGAGGGCCGCCAGCGCAGCGAGATGGCCCTGGGCCAGATCGACGACATGGATGTAGTCGCGCACGCCGGTACCATCGGGCGTCGGGTAGTCGGCGCCGAACACCGCGAGGCAGTCGCGCTTGCCCGCCGCCACTTGGGCAACAAAAGGCATCAGGTTGTTGGGGATGCCGTTGGGATCCTCGCCGATGCGCCCCGAGGCATGCGCGCCGACCGGATTGAAGTAGCGCAGCAGGGCGATCTTCCAGCCGGGATCGGCCTTCGCGATGTCGCGCAGGATGTCCTCGATCATCAGTTTCGAGCGGCCGTAGGGATTGGTCGCCGACAGCGGTGCATCCTCGCCGATCGGCACGCGCGCCGGATCGCCGTAGACGGTCGCCGACGAGGAGAACACGAGGGTGCTGACCCCCGCCTCGGCCATCGTCTCGAACAGGGCGATGCTGCCTTCGACGTTGTTGCGGAAATACAGCAGCGGCCTGGCGACCGACTCGCCGACGGCCTTGAGTCCGGCGAAGTGAATCACCGCGTCACAGCCGGCCAGGGCCTGGCGCATTGCCGCGCGATCGCGAATGTCCGCCCGTAGGAATTCGGGCCTGATGCCGGCGATTTCGGCGATGCGGTCGAGTACGGCCAGTTTGCTGTTGGACAGGTTGTCGACAATCCTGACGCTGTGGCCCGCCGCCAGCAGTTCGACACAGGTATGGCTGCCGATGTAGCCCAGGCCGCCGGTGACGAGACAGCAGGCCATGCCGCTCAGCGAGTCTTGCCCAGGCTTGCCGCCTTGCGCTCGACGGCGAACACGGCCGCCTCGACGCGCGAGGTCAGGTTGAGCTTGGCGAGGATATGGCGCACGTGCAGCTTGACGGTGTCGTGGCTGATGTCGAGCGCGCGGCCGATCGCCTTGTTCGACATGCCCCGCGCCAGATAATCGAGAATCTCGCGCTCGCGCGCGGTGAGGCTCTGCAGGGCATCGGGCCGGGTTGGCTGCGGCCCGTCCTGCAGCAGGTTCACCAGCTTGAGGGTCAGCGCCGGGGCGACCACCGTCTCGCCGCGCACCGCGCGCTGCACCGCATCGACCACGTCATCCGGTTCCATGTCCTTGAGCAGATAGCCCTGCGCACCCGCGCCCATGGCGCTGGCGAGGTCATCCTGATCATCGCTGACGGTCAGCACCAGCACCGGTCCGCGCCAGCCCTCGGCGCGCATCTGCCGCAACAGCGCCAGGCCGCCGTGCGGCGGCATCTTGAGATCGGTGATGACGACGTCCGGCGCCGTAACCTTCAGCATCTGCAAGGCCTCGTCGCCGTTGCCGGCAATGCCGGCCACCTGGATGGCGCCGCGCTGCTCCAGCAGTTCGGCCAGGCCCTTGCGGAACAGAGTGTGGTCATCGACAAGCAATACGCGAATTTTTTTCTGGTCGGTCATGCGGCAACTCTGCTATTCGTCGGGCCGATGGCCGGCAAGGTCAACCGCACGCGGAAGCCGCCGGCCGGCAGATTCGAGGCCTCGACCTGGCCGCCGATCCGCTGCGCCCGTTCGCGCATGATCGACAGGCCGAAATGGTCGCGCTGCTGGGGCTGCCCGTCGAAGCCGCCGGTGCGGTCGGCGCTGGCGAAGAAACCCAGTCCGCCACGGCCGTCGTCGTCGATCGTCACCACGTAGTGATCGCCCGCCCCTTCGAGGGTCAGGGTCGCGACGGAAGCGCCGGAATGCCGTCCGACGTTGGCCAGCGCCTCCTGGACGATATAGAAACACTGCAATTCCTGATCGACGGAGAGGCGCAGATCGGCTACGCGATTGACAAACTCCGCGGCAATTCCGCTGCGCTCGCGGAAGCTGCGCACGATGCCGGTGAGGGCAGGTATCAGGCCCATCGGGTGCATGCGGCTGCGGAATTGTCCGAGCAGCTCGCGCAGCTGGCGATAGGCTTCGTCGATTCCCTGACAAACATCGCTCGAATATTTGCTCACCGTCGCTTCGCTTACCCCGGCGGGATCGTGCAGCGCATCCTGCAGCAGGGCCATGCGCATCTTCATGTAGGCGAGCGTCTGGGCCAGCGAGTCATGCACCTCGGCGGCCATCATCTGGCGCTCGTTCATCAGCTTGATGCGCAGGTTCTCGCGCTTGAGATGGGCATTCTCCAGCGCCATGCCGAGCTGTTCGCCGATCGAGCGGAACAGCAGCGCGACTTCTTCCGGAATCTCGAAGCGTTCCGGGAGAAACAGGTTGTAGGCGCCCTGCAGCTCGCCGCCGTGCTGCAGCGGCACGACCACCATGGCCTCGCAGTCGCGGTCGAAATAGGCATGGCGGGTACGCCGGGCGCATTCGTGCAGATCGATTTCGTAACGCGAGCGTCCTTCCTGCAGCGCGTCGCCGCAATGGCCGCAATCGATCGGCACCAGGCGCTCGCGCTCGACAACCTCGTGCGGCAGGCCGCGCGCCGCGACCAGCCGCTGGTGCTGCCGGTCGGCGGTCACCACGCGCACGGCGCCGGCGCTCGCCTTGGCGAGTTTCAGCATCGTGCCGAGGAAGCGGCCGAGCAATTCCTCGACGTCGTCCTCGTCGGCCAGGTGAGCCGTGACCTCGGTGAAGATGTTGAGCACCTGCAACCGGGTACGCTCGTCGATTTCCACATCGGGCAGCGTGGGGCGAAACTCGGGGTGAGTGTCCATGGCGGAGTCGATCGGTTCGCAGTCGTGGGCAGACATTCTAGCGTGCCGCGCCGGCGGGAGCCGCGGGGCCGGCGAGCCCTTCAGCGCGCCAATGGCCACTCTCCGGTCAGTGTTTTTTCCGCCCAGAGCAGCGCGGCGACAGACTTGGCGTCGGTAATGTCGCCGTCGCGCACCGCCAGCAGGGCATCGGCCAGGGAAATTTCGCAGATCTCGAGAATCTCGCCGTGATCGGGTTCGGCGCCGATGAATGAAAGCCCCTGTGCCCAGAAGATTTCGATGCGCTCGTCGGCGTAACCGATGCACGGATGCAGCGTCCCGAGGTGGCGCCAGAGTTTTGCCTGATAGCCGGTTTCCTCGCGCAACTCGCGCCGCGCCGTGTCGAGGATATGCTCGCCCGGATCGATCTTGCCGGCCGGAATCTCGAGAAAAACGCGCCGCAGGGGATGGCGGTACTGGCGCTCGAAGAGCAGCTTGCCGTTGTCGAGCACGGCGATCACCACCACGGCGCCCGGATGCTTCACATACTCGCGCACCGACTCGGCGCCGTCGGGCAGGCGCACCCGGTCCGAGAACACCTGGAGCAGACAGCCCGCGAACACCTGTTCGCTGGCGAGCGTTTCTTCGATGAAATCCGGTTCGTCCATGTTCTCTGTATGGGTTTGATTTGTCTTGAACTTTACCAGATCAGCAATATCTTATGGAGGCATTCATAAGAACGCCCCCCAACCCCGACAGGAGAACCGACATGTCCTTCATCCCCAACTTCGACGGCGACGGCGTGGTCACCGTCAACCGCGTCATCCTCAAGCCGCAATTCAGCGTGGAAGATCTCGAGGAACGCGTCGCCCTGCTGTGCGAAAACGTCAAGACCTACCACTCGGATACCGGTTTCGTCGGCGGCATGGTCGTCCTCAACAGCGGCCAGGTATCCAACGAGGGCAGCACCATCGGCCAGGCGGTGGAAAACCCGCTGAAGGAGCGCGAGGCGCTGATCATCACCTTCTGGCGCTCGTTCGAGGAGCACGAAGCCTCGCACCGCAGCGCCACCTTCCAGCCGCTGTTCATGAACGTGCTCGCGCTGTGCGAAAACGGCAACGAGGAAATCGCCTACCGCATGCTGTGGTCGGGCAAGGCCTACTCGCCCGCCGAGGCCGCCGAGGCCCGCGCCGCCAAGGAACGCTACCCGCAAGCCGCATAAAAGTCGGCTCTGGCGGGACGGCACAAAATGACGAAGGGCCGCCCGGCCAAATTGGGCGGCCCTTCGTCTGTGTACTGCGGCGTGCCTACACCCTTTCCCAGATCGTCGTGATGCCCTGGCCGCCGCCGATGCACATCGTCGCCATGCCATACCGGGCATCGGCGCGGATCATCTCGTGCAACAGCTTGGTGACGATCACTGCGCCGGTGGCGCCGACCGGATGGCCCAGCGCAATCGCGCCGCCGTTCGGATTGGTCCGGGCCGGATCGAGGCCGAGGCCCCTCAGCACCGTCAGCGACTGCACGGCGAAGGCTTCGTTCGACTCGATCACGTCGATCTGGTCGAGCGTGAGGCCGGCCTTTTGCAGCGCCACCTTGGAGGATGGAATCGGACCCTCGCCCATCACGTCGTTTGGCACGCCGGCAATGGCGTAGGACACCAGGCGCGCGATCGGCCGCAGGCCGGCTGCGGCCGCCCGCGCGCCATCGGCCAGCACGAGGAAGGCAGCAGCGTCGTTGATGCCGGAAGCGTTGCCTGCCGTCACCGTGCCGTCCTTCTTGAAGGCGGGCTTCATCTTGGCCAGCGTTTCCATCGTCGTGCCGGCGCGCGGGTGTTCGTCGGTGTCGAACACCACCTCGCCCTTCTTCGACTTCAGAGTGATCGGCACAATCTGCGACTTGAAGCGGCCGGCGGAGATGGCCCGCGCCGCGCGCGCCTGCGACTCGACGGCGAAGGCGTCCTGCTCCTCGCGCGTGATGCCGTGCTTGGCGGCGAGGTTTTCGGCGGTGATGCCCATGTGGCCGATGCCGAACGGGTCGGTCAGCACGGCGACCATCGCGTCGATGGCCTGAGCGTCGCCCATGCGCGCGCCGGAACGCAGCGCCGGCAGCAGGTAGGCGCCGCGCGACATGACCTCGACGCCGCCGCCGATGGCGAACTCGGCATCGCCGAGCAGGATGGCCTGGGCCGCATTGACGATGGCCTGCTGGCCCGAGCCGCACAGGCGGTTCACCGCGAAGGCGGTCGAGTCCATCGCCATGCCGCCCTGGATCGTGGCGACCCGGGCGACATAGGCATAACGCGACTCGGTGGGTATGCAGTTGCCGACGGCGGCAAAGGCGACCTGCCTGGGATCCACTCCGGCGCGCTCGATGGCGGCCTGGACGACCAGCCCGCCCAGTTCGACCGGTTCCAGCGTGCTCAGCGAACCGCCAAAGGCGCCTACGGCGGAACGCACGGCGCTCAGCGCGACAATTTCCTTATTCGACATTTTCCACTCCTGGTTGGCTAGTTGCGAAATCAAGCGCCCGCCCAGCCGGCAACCGTCAGCAGGGCAAGCAACAGCAGACACAGCACCAGCGCGCGCCACACCAGCCCGATGGCGCCTTGCAGATGATCGACATCGGCATCGTCGCCCAATCCCAGTTCGGGACGCACGTCGATGCCCAGGGAATCCGACAGCGGCATGCCGAGCCGGATGCCGAGCGCGCCGGCCCCGCTCGCCAGCAGGATGCCGGCGGCGGAATCCGACCATTGCCGCGCCTGGGTGCGCCAGCAATACACCGCATCCTCGAAATCGCCGACAATCGCGAAGCTGGCTGCCGTAATGCGCGCCGGCAGCCAGTCGAGCC
>JAGXSN010000059.1 GCA_018333815.1 Sulfuritalea sp.
GCGCTCGCGCGCCTCGCGGCGGGTGCGTTGTTCCCCGCCCTCGGGGCGTGCGCCCCGGCCGCGACGACCGGAACGCCCGGCTTTCGCGGGCGTCGCCGCAGCCCCGGCTTCTTCCGTCGAGTTCTTCCTGCCGCCGCCGGTGAGCCAGGACATGATGCGGGCAATGAATCCCGGCGGCGTGGGGGCTGTCGTTCCGGTCCCGCTCACCGCGACCGTCGGGGCGGGTTGTTCGGGCGTGATGCCTTTTACCGCCGCTTCGGTGCGTGCCGCACGTCCTTCGCCGGCGACCGTCGGGGCGCTTTCCTCCTCGCCCGGCTTGACGGCCATGGCGTAGCTGGCGAGCGTTGCCCCTTCCTGGTTGAGCTGGTCATGACGCAGGCGGATGATTTCGTGCTGCGGCGTCTCGAGGTGGCGGTTCGGGATGATCAGCAGATTGACGCGATGGCGGGCCTCGATGCGCGCGATGTCGAGGCGCTTTTCGTTGAGCAGGAAGGTGCCGACATCGACCGGCACCTGGACGTGAAGGGCGCCGGTGTTTTCCTTCATCGCCTCCTCTTCGAGGATGCGCAGGATGTGCAGGGCGGCGGATTCCGTGCTGCGGATGTGGCCGGTACCCGTACAACGGGGGCAGGTGATGTAGCTGGCCTCGGCGAGTGCGGGCCGCAGGCGCTGGCGCGACAGCTCGAGCAGGCCGAAGCGCGAGATCTTGCTGGTCTGGACGCGCGCGCGATCGAAGTGCAGGGCGTCGCGCAGCCGGTTCTCGACTTCACGTTGGTTCTTGGCCGACTCCATGTCGATGAAGTCGATGACGATCAGGCCGCCCAGGTCGCGCAGGCGCAGCTGGCGGGCGATTTCGTCGGCGGCTTCGCAATTGGTGCGGAAGGCGGTTTCCTCGATGTCGGCGCCCTTGGTGGCGCGGCCGGAGTTGACATCGATGGAGACGAGCGCCTCGGTGTGGTCGATGACCACTGCGCCGCCTGAGGGCAGGGTGACCTGCCGCGAGTATGCCGATTCGATCTGGTGTTCGATCTGGAAGCGCGAGAACAGCGGCACGTCGTCCCGGTAGCGTTTGACGCGCGCGACATTGCCCGGCATCACGTGCGCCATGAACTGCTGGGCCTGTTCGTAGATGTCGTCGGTATCGATCAGGATCTCGCCGATCTCGGGCTGGAAGTAGTCGCGGATGGCGCGGATGACCAGGCTGGACTCCTGATAGATCAGGAAGGCGCCGGCCTGCGCCTGGGCGGCGCCGTCGATGGCGCCCCAGAGCTGCAGCAGGTAGTTGAGGTCCCACTGCAACTCCTCGGCGGTCCTCCCGATGCCGGCAGTGCGGGCGATCAGGCTCATGCCCTGGGGCACGTCGAGCTGGTCCATCACCTCGCGCAGTTCCTGGCGCTCCTCGCCCTCGATGCGGCGCGAGACGCCGCCGCCGCGCGGGTTGTTCGGCATCAGCACCAGGTAGCGGCCGGCCAGCGAGACGTAGGTGGTCAGGGCGGCGCCCTTGTTGCCGCGCTCGTCCTTCTCGACCTGGACGATCAGTTCCTGGCCGACCTTGAGCGCCTCCTGGATGCGGGCGCGGCCGGGTTCGACGTCGGACTGAAAATAGCTGCGTGAGACTTCCTTGAAGGGCAGGAAACCGTGCCGCTCGGCGCCGTAGTCGACGAAGGCGGCCTCGAGGCTGGGCTCGATGCGGGTAATGACCGCCTTGTAGATGTTGCTCTTGCGTTGCTCTTTGGCGGCCGATTCGATGTCGAGGTCGATGAGTTTCTGACCATCGACGATCGCGACGCGGAGTTCCTCGGCCTGCGTCGCATTGAACAGCATGCGTTTCATGTGTGCTCCCACGCACAGGCAGGGAAGGCACGACAAATCACGCCGCTCGTGCTGCGCGGCGTTGGTCAGATTTGCGGGTACGGGCTCATCGGTTGTGGTGACGGGCTGGGCAAATGGGTGGGACGATTTGTCGCGCGCGAAGCCGGAAGCGACAACGTCGCCGGCGCCGCGCATCTAAACCTGCATTGCGCGTAATTAAATGTCTAGAGACGAAGTAGACTCGCTGCTTCAGGCGAGCGATCCACCGTGAAAGCTAGCGCCAAGCTCCCTCAGAGCGCCCCGGGACCGCTTCGGGCTGCCGGGCGCGCCGTCCGGCGACGGCGTAGCAGCGGCGCATTATATTGGAAATGAAAGACTTGAGTAAAAATTCGGTTACTTTCCTCGATGTCGGCGAGGATGGCGCAGGACAGCGCATCGACAACTACCTGGCGAAAAAGCTGAAGGGCGTGCCGAAAAGCCATGTCTATCGCATCCTGCGCAGCGGCGAGGTGCGGGTGAACAAGGGCCGGGCGGCGGCCGACCGGCGACTCGAACCGGGTGATCGAGTGCGCGTCCCGCCCATCCGTCTGGCGGAATCGGGCGACGCAACGCTCGTGCCGGCGCGCGAATTCGCGGTCGTTTTCGAGGACGAGGCCCTGCTCGTCATCGACAAGCCGGCCGGCGTGGCGGTGCATGGCGGCAGCGGGGTCGATTTCGGCGTGATCGAGCAGCTCCGCAGAGCGCGACCGCAGGCGAAGTTTCTCGAACTGGCCCACCGGCTCGACCGCGAGACCTCGGGCCTGCTGGCGATCGGCAAAAAGCGCGCGGCGCTGACCGGACTGCACGACCTGTTCCGTGCCGGCGGCATCGACAAGCGTTATCTGGCCTTGGTGAAGGGGCGCTGGCGCGATCTTTTGCGTCACGTCCGCCTGCCCTTGCACAAATACATCACGGCAGAGGGCGAACGGCGGGTGCGGGTGACTCCGCAGGGCAGAGAGGCGCATTCGATCGTGCGCCTCATGGGGCGCTACCGGCTGCCGCAGGGCGAGGCCAGCCTCCTCGATGTGGAGCTGCGCACCGGCCGCACCCATCAGATCCGCGTGCATCTGGCCCATCTGGGTTTCCCCATCCTCGGCGACGAGAAATATGGCGATTTCGCCCTCAACCGGGAGGTGCAAAAGTTCGGACTCAAGCGCATGTTCCTGCACGCTGCGGCAATGGGGCTGCCGCATCCGCTGAACGGGGAAAGGCTGAGCCTGGCCGCACCGCTGCCGGCGGAGCTGAAAAATTTCCTCGGAAAACTGGCAAAGACCGATGAAACGCTATGAACTGATCGTGTTCGACTGGGACGGCACGCTGATGGATTCGACGGCCATGATCGTCCGCAGCGTCGAGGCCGCCGCGCTCGACCTGGGGCTGGCGCCGCCCCCAGAAGAACGCGCCCGTTACATCATCGGGCTCGGCCTGGCGGATGCCCTGCGCCATGCCCTGCCCGGCCTGCCGGAAGAGCGCTATCCTGCGCTGGTCGAGCGCTACCGCCATCACTATCTGTCGCGCGACCACGAACTGGAGCTGTTTCCGGGCGCGGCCGAGCTGGTGCGCACGCTGGCCGGCCGCGGCCATCTGCTGGGCGTGGCGACCGGCAAATCCCGCCCGGGGCTGGAACGCGCGCTCGGCCGCAGCGGGCTCGGCGACCTGTTCCACGACACCCGCTGCGCCGACGAGTGTCATTCCAAGCCGCATCCGCAAATGCTCGAGGAACTGATGGCGGCGCTGGCCGTCGCGCCGGAGCAGACCCTGATGATCGGCGACACCACCCACGATCTGCGGATGGCGCGCAACGCCGGGGTCGCCGCGGTGGCGGTCGGCTATGGCGCCCATGCGCCGGCTGCGCTCGCGGAGGTGGAACACTTATACTGCGCGGAAACTGTCGTCGGTCTGGCAAGCTGGCTGGCGAGAAACGCTTGAACGCACGGGATGAAAAAAATGGCCGAAGAAGGAAGTTGGGAACGCAAGGTGCTGGAAAAAGTGGCGCTGGCGGCGCTTGAGGAGCAACGGCGCGCCCGGCGCTGGGGCATCTTTTTCAAACTGCTCGCCTTCGCCTATCTGACGGTTGCGCTGACCACCCTGATCGACTGGGAGGCCCTGCTGGAACCGGACAAGGGCGCGCGTCACACGGCGCTGATCGAAATCAGCGGCGTGATCCAGGCCAAGGGCGATGCGAATGCCGACAACATTGTCAGCGCCCTGCAATCGGCCTTCGAGGAACCGGGGGCGGCGGGCGTGATCCTGCGCATCAACAGCCCGGGCGGCAGCCCGGTGCAGGCCGGCATCATCGCCAGCGAGATCGGCCGGTTGCGCGCCAGGCATCCCGACAAGCCGCTGCATGTCGTCGTCGAGGACGTGTGCGCCTCCGGAGGCTATTACGTCGCCGCGGCGGCCGACAAGATCTTCGTCGACAAGGCCAGCATCGTCGGCTCGATCGGCGTGCTGATGGACGGTTTCGGCTTCACCGGCGGCATGGACAAGCTCGGCGTCGAGCGGCGCCTGCTGACCGCCGGCGAGCACAAGGGCTTTCTCGATCCCTTCTCGCCGCAGAACGAGGTGCACAAGGCGCATGCCCAGGAACTGCTCGACGACATCCACCGGCAGTTCATCGCGACCGTCAAGAAGGGGCGCGGCGCACGCCTGAAAGAAACCCCGGGAATGTTTTCCGGCCTGATGTGGACCGGGGCGAAAAGCATCGAGCTCGGGCTGGCCGACGGCTTCGGCACGGTCGATTCGGTCGCGCGCGAGGTGATCAAGGCCGAGGAAATCCGCGACTACACGATCAAGCCCGGCCTGGCCGAAAAGTTCGCCCGCCAGTTCGGCGCCCAACTGGCCGAGGGTGTCGGCGCCGGGTTGACGCGCTTCACGCTGCGCTGAGCAGCAGAAAGACCGTGGGCCGGCGCGCAAGGTCGGCGCCGGCGGGACGGCGCGCCCAGTCGGCGATGCGTCGCATTGCGATGTCCTCGCCGGGCAGCGTCAGATCCGTGGCGAGGCAGAGCAGCGTGTCCGGCTGGCAGGCCTTGAGCAGGGCTTCGAACAGCGCCTCGTTGCGGTAGGGCGTCTCGATGAACAGCTGGGTCTGCCGCTGCCGGCGCGATTCCTTCTCCAGTTCGACGAGGCGCTTCGAGCGTTCCGGTTCGCGCGGCGGCAGGTAGCCGTGGAAGGCGAAGCGCTGGCCGTCCAGGCCCGAAGCCATCAGCGCCAGCAGCAGGGAGGAGGGGCCGACCAGCGGCCTGACCGGAATGCCGAGTTCATGGGCGCGCCGCACGAGCAGGGCGCCCGGATCGGCGACGCCGGGACAGCCGGCTTCCGACATCAGGCCGACATCCTCGCCGGCCAGCAAGGGCGCCAGCAGCCGTTCGATATCCCGTGGCTTCAGAGGTTCGGGCAACTGGTCGATGGCCAGTTCGCGCAGCGGCGCCGGATGCTCCAGCCACTTGAGCGAAGCGCGGGCCGTCTTGGCGTTCTCGACGATGAAGCGGTGCAGGCGACAGGCGGTTTCGCGGGTCGCAGTCGGCAGGACGGAGGGCCAGTCCGATTCGCCGAGCCGGGTCGGCAATAAGAACAGGGCGCCGGGCATGCGGTCAGGGGAGTGGCAGACCCTCGGCGCGCAGCATCTCGGTCAACGCGATCAGCGGCAGACCGACCAGCGCAGTCGGATCGTCGCTCTTCATCCATTCGAGCAGGCTGACGCCCAGCCCTTCTGAGCGCGCGCTGCCGGAGCAGTCGAGCGCGTTTTCCTTGTCCATGTAACGCTCGATTTCGGCGTCGGACAGCTCGCGGAAGCGCACCTCGGTGGCGACTCCGCGCAGGTGGCGACGGCCGCTGCGGCCGTTCAGCAGGCACAGGCCGGTATGGAAGACGGCGATCTTGCCCGACAGGCTGCGCAACTGGAGACGGGCATTCTCGCGGGTGCCGGGCTTGCCGAAGCGCGTGTCGCCACAGTAGGCTACCTGGTCCGAGCCGATAATCAAGGCGGCGGGGAATTTTTCGACCACCGCGGCGGCCTTGGCCG
>JAGXSN010000060.1 GCA_018333815.1 Sulfuritalea sp.
GCAGACGAGAGCGACGACTACGCCGTGACGCTGTCGGCCCGGGCGCGCGCGCCGCAACCCGCCCCGCTCTGGCAACCCTGGCAGCCGCCGCGCCAGGAGACGCCCGCCGCCGCCGTTGCCGAGAAGCCGAAATTGCGCCCGTTGCCGCCGCGCCAGACCCCGGCTGCGCCCGGTCATGACGCGGTGGCCGCCGCGCTGGCGGAGGAAATCGAGGCCGCCCCCCTGCCGGCCGGGATGCAGAACGGCGAGGCGCAGGTGCAGCAGCTCGTGGAGGAAATGCGTTCGATCAAGTCCTTGCTGGAACGCCAGCTCGCCGGCTTCGCCTGGGGCGACATGACGCGCCAGGCGCCGGAGCGCGCGCAGCTTTTCGGCCAGATGATCGAGTCCGGCTTCTCGGGCCAGCTCGCCCGCCGGCTGGTCGAGGAGCTGCCGGCCGACATGGACATCGCCGCGGGCCGCAACTGGCTCGCCGGCGCGGTCAATCGGCGCCTGCGCACGCTGACGGCCGAGAACGACCTGATCGACCGGGGCGGGGTGTTCGCCCTGGTGGGGCCGACCGGCGTGGGCAAGACCACGACGACGGCCAAGCTCGCCGCCCGCTGCGTGGTGCGCTATGGCGCCGACAAGCTTGCGCTGCTGACCACCGACGGCTACCGGATCGGCGCCCACGAGCAGCTGCGCATCTACGGGCGCATCCTCGGCGTGCCGGTGCACGTGGTGCGCGACAGCGAGGATCTGCGCCGCACGCTCGGCGAGTTGCGCGGCAAGCACGTGGTGCTGATCGACACGGTCGGCATGAGCCAGCGCGACCGCATGGTGGCCGAGCAGGCCGCGATGCTGGCGCGCGCCGGCGCCGTCCGGCGCCTGTTGCTGCTCAACGCCACCAGCCGCGGCGACACGCTCGACGACGTGATCCGCAGCTATGCCGGCGAGGATATCGCCGGCTGCGTCCTCTCGAAGGTGGACGAAACGGCCGCGCTGGCGCCGGCCATCGACGCGGTGGTGCGCCACGGGCTGCTTCTCGCCTACGTCGCCAACGGCCAGCGCGTGCCGGAGGATCTGCATCTGCCGCATCGCAGCTATCTGTTGCACCGCGCCTTCAAGCAGCCGGCGGCCGGGTCGGTGCATCGCCTGCGCGACGCCGAGCCCGGACTGCTGATGCCGGCGCAGGCGGCGCCGCAGGGAGCGGCGCTTGTCTGAGCCGCGCCCGCCCGCCCGCTGGGGCGATCAGGCGGACGGCCTGCGCCGGCTGCTCGGTTCCCGGCCGCAGACGCTGGCCGTGGCGGCGCGCGAGACCGACGTGATCGAGGCCTATGCGCGCATCAAGCGCATCGCGCAGGAGCAGGGCTGTCATCATTTCAGGATCCGCATCACCGACGCCCGCTCGAGCGGGGAGGCGCGCAGCGTGTTCGACAATCTGCAGCGCGTCGCGCGCGAATATCTGGCGGTGCGCCTCGAATTCATCGAGGCGGCCGGCGAACGTCCCGCGGCGGCGCGGGCGGCGTCGGTGCGCCGCTCCGGGACGGCGCCCACCGATTCGGTGTTATAGTCCGGACGCCTTCCCATGTCGCCTGTCGTACCGCCCGGCTTCCCACTTTCCTGCGCATGACGACGCCCATGTACACCGCTCAAGGCAAGCTCGAGAGGGAGCGGCTCGTCGAGCGCTACGTGCCGCTCGTCAAGCGCATCGCCTGGCGCCTGATGGCCAGGCTGCCGGCGAGCGTCCAGATCGACGACCTGATCCAGAACGGCATGCTCGGTCTGCTCGATGCGCTGACCCGCTTCGAGGAGGGTATGGGCGCCCAGTTCGAGACTTATGCCGTACAGCGGGTGCGCGGCGCCATGCTCGACGGCCTGCGCGAGGTCGACTGGCTGCCGCGCGGGCTGCGCAAGGAGATGCGGCGCGTCGAGGCGGTCTTGCAGAAACTGGAGCACGAGCAGGGCCGTCCGCCCGCCGAGGGCGAACTCGCCGCCGCGCTGGGCATGCCGCTCGCCGATTACCAGCATTTGTTGCAGGAGGCGCGCGGTCACCAGCTCGTCTACCTCGAGGATCTGGCCGCCGAGCACGAGGACTATCTGGAACGCCACGCCGCCGCAAGCGCGCCCGACCCGCTCGCCCTGCTTGCGGAGAGCGACACCCGTGCCGCGCTGGTCGCCGCCATCGACCGGCTGCCCGAGCGCGAGAAAATGATGATGGCGCTCTATTACGAACAGGACCTGAACCTGCGCGAGATCGGCGCGGTGATGGGCGTGACCGAGTCGCGCGTCTGCCAGCTGCACTCCCAGGCCGTCGCCCGCCTGCGCGTCGCCCTGCTGGGCGAGCAGGGCGCCGTGCGCCGCTCGGCGCAGCGGCGTGGCCGCAGGCCGAAGCCGGTCGCGGGCGCGGCGGCCGCCTGAAGCCATGGACAAGATCAGCGTAGCCGGCCTCATCCTCGGCATTGCGGCGATCCTCCTCGGCATGATCCTCAAGGGCGGCCATGTTTCCTCCCTGTGGCAGCCGACCGCGTTCGTCATCGTCTTTGGCGGCACCCTCGGCGCGGTCATGCTGCAAAGTCCCTTGCCGGTTTTCCGCTCGGGGGTCCGGATGAGCAAATGGGTGCTGGTGCCGCCGGCCTACGCGCCGCACAAGCTGATCGACCAGGTGGTGACCTGGAGCCATGTGGCGCGCAAGGAAGGGCTGCTCGCGCTCGAGGCGCAGATCGACCTGGTGCCCGACCCCTTCATGCGCAAGGGCCTGCAGCATCTGGTCGACGGCGCCGAACCGGAGCGTCTGCGGGAGGTGCTCGAAGTCGAAATCGGCGCCTGGGAGCAGCAGATGAAACTCGCGGCGCGCATCTGGGAATCGGCGGGCAGCTACGCCCCGACGGTCGGCATCCTCGGGGCGGTGCTCGGGCTGATCCAGGTCATGGAGAACCTCGCCGATCCGTCCAAGCTCGGCATCGGCATCGCGGTCGCCTTCGTCGCGACCATCTATGGCGTCGGCGCGGCCAACCTGATCTTCCTGCCGATGGCGAAAAAGCTGCTGGCGATCATCGCCCAGCTCGTGACCCTGCGCGAAATGTTCGTCGATGGTCTGGTGGGCATCGCCAACGGCGACAATCCGCGCATCATCGAGTCCCGCATGCAGGGGTATATCGTCTGACAATGGCTAGAAGGCGCAAGGAAGAGGAGCACGAGAACCACGAGCGCTGGCTCATCTCCTACGCCGATTTCATCACCCTGCTGTTTGCCTTCTTCGTCGTCATGTATGCGCTCTCCTCGTTGAACGAGGGCAAGTACCGCGTGCTGTCGGACTCGATCTCGGCGGCCTTCCGCAACATTCCGGGCAGCACGGCCGGCGCCATGGTGCAGATCAATCCGAACGACCCGATGCCGGTATTGATTCCGCTGCGCAAGCCGCAGGTGGCCAACATCAAGGCGGATGCCGAGCGGGAAATGAACCGGGAGCTGCTGCGCCGCAAGGCCAGGGACATCTCCGCCGCGCTCGCCCCGCTGGTGCATGAGGGCCAGGTGCGCGTCATCGAAGGCGCGCTCGGCATCACGGTCGAGATCAACGCCAGCGTGCTGTTCGACTCCGGCGAGGCGCAGCTGCAGATTCCCGCCCTGCGCGCGCTGACGGCGGTCGGCGGGATTCTGGCGACCACCGATTTCCCCCTCATCGTCGAAGGGCACACCGACAACGCGCCGATCAGCAGCGTGATTTTCCCGTCGAACTGGGAACTGTCGGGCGCGCGCGCCGCGAGCGTAGTGCGTCTGTTCATCGAGACGGGGGTGGACGCGCGCCGGCTGACCGCGGCGGGCTATGCCGACCAGCGTCCGGTGGCCGACAATGCCACTGCCGACGGACGGCAGCGCAATCGCCGCGTGGCGATCACGATGGAATCGCGCTCGCCGGACACGCCGGTGGAAGTGGCTATTCCGGAATAGTGTTCAAGAAACACGAAGGGCCGCCCCGAGTGTTTCTTGGCCCCTTGAGGGGAGATCGCCGCGCAGCGGCGATTTCGGGGTGGGC
>JAGXSN010000061.1 GCA_018333815.1 Sulfuritalea sp.
CGAAGGCCATCCGGACAAGGTCGCCGACCAGATTTCCGACGCCATCCTCGACGCCATCCTGGCCCAGGATGCGCACTCGCGCGTCGCCGCCGAGACGCTGTGCAACACCGGCCTGGTCGTGCTGGCCGGCGAGATCACCACCAGCGCCAATGTCGATTACATCGGCGTCGCGCGCAACACCATCAAGCGCATCGGCTACGACAACACCGAATACGGCATCGACTACAAGGGCTGCGCGGTGCTGGTGGCCTACGACAAGCAGTCGCCCGACATCGCCCAGGGCGTCAACAAGGCCTACGACAACAACCTCGACCAGGGCGCCGGCGACCAGGGCCTGATGTTCGGCTACGCCTGCAACGAGACGCCCGCCCTGATGCCGCTGCCGATCTGGCTGTCGCACCGCCTGATGGAACGCCAGGCCATGCTGCGCAAGGACGGCCGTCTGCCCTGGCTGCGCCCGGACGCCAAGAGCCAGGTCACCGTGCGCTACGCGGACGGCCAGCCGGACGCCATCGACACCGTGGTCATCTCGACCCAGCATGCGCCGGAGATGTCGCTGGAGGACATCCGCGCGGCGGTGATCGAGGAGATCATCAAGCCGATCCTGCCGAAGGCTCTGGTCAAGGGCGAGATCAAGTATCTCGTCAATCCGACCGGCCGCTTCGTCGTGGGTGGGCCCCAAGGGGATTGCGGCCTGACCGGCCGCAAGATCATCGTCGACACCTACGGCGGCGCCTGCCCGCACGGCGGCGGCGCCTTCTCCGGCAAGGATCCGTCCAAGGTCGACCGCTCGGCCGCCTATGCCGGCCGCTACGTGGCGAAGAACATCGTCGCCGCCGGGCTGGCCACGCGCTGCCAGGTACAAGTCTCCTACGCGATCGGCGTCGCCCAACCGACCTCGGTCTGGGTCACCACCTTCGGCACCGGCAAGGTCTCCGACGCGACCATCGCCGAGCTGGTCAAGAAGCACTTCGACCTGCGGCCGAAGGGCATCGTCAACATGCTCGACCTGCTGCGCCCGATCTACGAGAAGACCGCCGCCTACGGCCACTTCGGCCGCGACGAGCCGGAATTCACCTGGGAAGCGACCGACAAGGCGCTCGCGCTGAGATCGGATGCGGGCCTGTAGAATGACGCGACGCGCGGCGAGGGGCGCTGCAGCAGTGATCCCACTGTCAGGCTCGCCGCGCAGTCTCATGGGAACGGCGCTCATTCATTGCCTATGAATGGAGAATCGCCATGACCGACCATGCCGACTACATAGTGGCCGACATGAATCTGGCCGACTGGGGCCGCAAGGAAATCAAGATCGCCGAGACCGAGATGCCCGGCCTGATGGCGATCCGCGAGGAATACGCCAAAGCCCAGCCGCTCAAGGGCGCGCGCATCGCCGGCTCGCTGCACATGACCATCCAGACCGCCGTGCTGATCGAGACGCTGACGGCGCTGGGCGCCGAAGTACGCTGGGCTTCGTGCAACATCTTCTCGACCCAGGACCACGCCGCCGCCGCCATCGCCAGGGACGGCATCGCCGTCTTCGCCGTCAAGGGCGAGTCGCTGACCGACTACTGGGACTACACCCACCGCATCTTCGAGTGGCCCTCGGTTGATGGCAATGAGGGCGGCTACTCGAACATGATCCTCGACGACGGCGGCGACGCCACGCTGCTGCTGCACCTCGGCAGCAAGGCGGAGAGGGACAGTGCCGTCCTGTCAGCGCCGACTTCCGAGGAAGAGACCATTTTGTTCGCCGCGATCAAGGCCAAGCTCGCGCAAGACCCCAAGTGGTACTCGACGCGCCTCGCCCAGATCAAGGGCGTCACCGAGGAGACCACCACCGGCGTGCATCGCCTCTACCAGATGCACGAGCGCGGCGACCTCAAGATCCCGGCGATCAACGTGAACGACTCGGTGACCAAGTCCAAGTTCGACAACCTTTACGGCTGCCGCGAATCGCTGGTGGACGGCATCAAGCGCGCCACCGACGTGATGATCGCCGGCAAGGTCGCGCTGATCGCCGGCTATGGCGACGTCGGCAAGGGTTCGGCGCAGGCGATGCGCGCCCTGTCGGCGCAAGTGTGGGTCACCGAAATCGACCCGATCTGCGCGCTGCAGGCGGCGATGGAAGGCTACCGCGTCGTCACCATGGACTACGCGGCGGACAAGGCCGACATCTTCGTGACCGCCACCGGCAACTACCATGTCATCAACCACGACCACATGGCGAAGATGAAGGATCAGGCCATCGTCTGCAACATCGGCCACTTCGACAACGAGATCGACGTCGCCTCCATCGAGAAATACCAGTGGGAGGAGATCAAGCCGCAGGTCGACCACGTGATCTTTCCGGATGGCAAGCGCATCATCCTGCTGGCCAAGGGCCGCCTGGTGAATCTCGGCTGCGCCACCGGCCATCCGAGCTATGTGATGTCCTCGTCCTTCGCCAACCAGACCATCGCGCAGATCGAGCTGTTCACGAAGAACGCCGACTACCCGGTGGGCGTCTACACGCTGCCCAAGCACCTCGACGAGAAGGTGGCGCGCCTCCAGCTCAGGAAGCTCAACGCGCAGCTGACCGAACTGACCGACAGCCAAGCCGCCTACATCGGCGTGCCGAAGAACGGCCCGTACAAGTCGGCGCACTACCGGTATTGACGGGACTTTCCATGTCTGCCACGAATCCCGTCGAGATTTCCTTCGAGTTCTTTCCGCCGCAGACCGCCGAGGGGGTCGCCAAGCTGCGCTGCGCGCGGGAGAAGCTCGCCGCGGCCGGGCCGACCTTCTTCTCCGTCACCTACGGCGCCGGCGGCTCGACGCGCGAGCGCACCTTCGACACGGTTATGGAAATCGCCGCCGAGGGCCGCCCCGCCGCGCCGCATCTGTCCTGCATCGGCTCGACGCGCACGGGCATACGCCGGATCCTGCGCGACTACCGCGACCACGGCATCCACCGTCTCGTCGCCTTGCGCGGCGACCTGCCCTCGGGCATGGCGGATGCCGGCGAGTTCCGCCACGCCAACGAGCTGGTCGAGTTCGTTCGCGCCGAAACCGGCGCTCATTTCCGCATCGAGGTTGCCGCCTATCCCGAATGGCATCCGCAGGCGAAAAGCCCGCGCGACGATCTGCTCGCCTTCAGGCGCAAGGTCGAGGCCGGCGCCGACGGCGCGATCACCCAGTTCTTCTACAACGCCGACGCCTACGCCCACTTCGTGGATGCGGCGCGCGCCCTGGGCGTCACGATTCCGATCGTGCCGGGCATCATGCCGATCGCCGGCTTCGCCAAGCTGGCCCGCTTCGCCGACAGCAGCGGCGCCGAGATTCCGCGCTGGATGCGGAGAAAGTTCGAGAGCTTCGGCGACGACGCGGAGTCGATCCGCGCCTTTGGCCTCGACGTGGTGAGTGCGCTGTGCGAGCGTCTCATCGATCTGGGCGCTCCCGGCCTGCACTTTTACACGCTGAACCAGTCCGCGCCGGCGCTGGAGATTCTCCGCCGCCTGCGCTTGACCTAACCCCGCAGCGCCGACCTCGGCCAGCCGCCGGTCGATCGAACGCCGGCGGCGATGGTCGGCGCGTAAGGCGTTGCACGCCAGCCTCACCCGCGCTCGACCCGGTCGCGCCCGTCGGCCTTGGCCCGGTAGAGCGCCGCATCGGCGCGCCCGAGCAGGGAGGCCATCGTCGGCGTTTCGGTGCGGAACGCGGCGACGCCGAAGCTCACGGTATAACCGCAATCCGGCTCGCCGAGCGGCGGCTCGGCGAGCCGGACCGCCTGGCGCATGCGTTCCGCCGCGCGCGCCGCCTCTTCGAGGTCGGTGCCCGGCATCAGGACGGCGAATTCCTCCCCGCCCCAGCGGCCCACCAGGTCGATGGTGCGCACCGAGTGCGACAGAATCTGGGCGAAATGCTGCAAGAACCGGTCGCCCACGTCATGGCCGTGACGATCGTTGATTCCCTTGAACCGGTCGATGTCGGCCAGCACCAGCGCCAGCGGGGTGTTGTAGCGCAGGGCGCGCTGCACTTCCTGTTCCGCCGCCTCGTCGAAGGCGCGCCGGTTGGCCAGCCCGGTCAGCGCATCGGTGCGGGCGAGCAGTTCGGCGTATTCCTTCTGGCGCCGCAGTTCCCGCTGGGTCTTGTCGAGCGAGGGGAGCACCTTGCCCGCCATGCGCAGCGCCAACCAGCCGGTCAGCAGCATGCCGCCCAACATGATCGCCAGGGTGACCTGGATCATCTCGCGCTTGCGCGTGGATAGCTCGGCGCGCGAGATCTCGACGCGCACGTGCCCGCTGGCCGCGGGCGGGCGCAGATCGCCCCGGCCGGCATGCCAGACGTCCCTTTCGTCCTTCAGCAGCAGTGCGGCTTTTACGATCGGCATCTGCAGGGTCATCGCCTCCTCGCCCTTGTGGATCTGCACGCTGTCGGACGGCGGCAGCGCACGGCGCGGCGCGACGCCGGAATGCACGATGGTGCGGCCGTGGCGGTCCAGGACGCTCACCGCCATGATGGCCGGATCGGCCTGGCGGGTCCCCTCGGCGACGCGGTGGAGGCTCTCGATGCTGCCGCTGAAAAGGGCATATTCTGAGGCCGCGCCGATCTGGCGCGCGATCGCCAGGCTGCGTTCCTCGAAGCTGCGTTCCATGCTCTCGTCGAAGTGGTTGAGGAACGCCGCCGCCAGGATCAACACCATGGAAACGGCCGGCAGCACGGCGCTCAACATCAGGCGGCCGCGTATCCCCAGGCGCAAAATCATCATGGTCTTCCCTCCAGACGGCGCAGTTCGGCGGCAAGCGCCGCAGGCGGTTCGATCGACAGGTTCAGCGAAGCGGCCACGCGCGCGTTCACCGCCACCTCGAACTCCCGGGGTTTTTGCGCCGGCGGCAGGCTCCGTCCGGCGTGCCATTGGCGCACCATGGCGGCGGCGCCGCGCGCCAGCTGGGCCGGCGTCGAATACAGCGCCAGCGTCGCGCCGGCCCGGACGTAAGCGGGCGAAAAGGCGACCAGCGGCGTGCGCGCGCGATAGGTGGCGAGCAGGATGTTCTGCAGGCTGGCGCTGTTGTAGATGAGCGGATCGGGCAGGGCGAGAATGACGTCCGACTCGTCGAGCGCGCCACGCAACGCCGGGTAAATCTCGTCGGCGGCGCCGACCGGCCGGCTGGCGTATAGGCCGAGTCCGCGCGCCAGTCCCTCCTTTTCCAGCGCGCCGAGGAACGGCCGGGTCTGCGGGCCGGCGAGAACGCCGACGCGCCGATGCTGAGGCAGGGCGAGCCGGATCAGGGCAAGCTGCCTGGCGAACGGCTGGTCGATCAGGGCGGCGGAAAATTGCCGCGGCCCGATGACGGGCGCGGCCCGGCGCGCCTGGAACACCGCCTGGGGCGTCATGGTCGCCAGCAGGGGAACGCGCGCCCATGAATCGTCCCGCCGGCCGAGGCTCTCGAGCACGCCGTCGAGGGCGGCGACGCCGACTGCGACGATCAGGTCGGGCGCCGCGCTGCGCCCGCCGAACAGCGTCCGCCAGTGGCCGATTTCGAGATCGAAGGCCCCCGCCAGCTCCTCC
>JAGXSN010000062.1 GCA_018333815.1 Sulfuritalea sp.
GCATCTGCGCGAGAGGGTCGACGCGGCGGCGGCGGCAGGCGCCTGCCGCATCCATGCCGCGGCGCACATCGTCGGGCTGGATGCAGACTCCGCGGGGATAGCCGTTGCATTGCGCTCCCCTGCCGGCGCGGCGGAGCTGAGGACGGACCGCATCCACGTGCTCGCCGGCTACGCGCCGGACACCGGCTTCCTCGCCGTGACGGCCAGCGACTTGCGCGCCAGCCTGCGGCGCGACGGGCAAGGCTATCTGGTCGTCGATGCCCGGTGCCGCACCGGCGCCGCGGGCGTTTATGCCGCTGGCGACATCTGCAACCCGGTGTTTCCCAGCGTGGTCAGCGCCGTCGCGCAAGGCGCGCAGGCGGCCAAGACGATCGAGCTGGACCTGCGGGCGCGCTGACCATGGCCACCTCCCGCCAGGCCCGCAAACCCGCATACGAGGCCAACAAGCTGGCAAAGTCCCTGCGTCGGAGGGTCGGCCAGGCGATCGCCGACTACCAGATGATCGGCGCGGGCGACCGCGTGATGGTCTGCCTTTCGGGCGGCAAGGATTCGCACGGCCTGCTCGACATCCTGCTCGACCTGCGCGACAGGGCGCCCATCGGCTTCGAACTGGTCGCCGTCAATCTCGACCAGAAGCAGCCGGGTTTTCCCGCCGACGTGCTGCCGGCCTATCTCGAGCGGCGCGGCGTGCCCTACCGCATCGTCGCGGAGGATACTTATTCCATCGTCAAGCGTGTGGTGCCGCCGGGCAAGACCACCTGCGCACTGTGTTCGCGCCTGCGCCGCGGCGTGCTCTATCGCGTCGCCGGCGAGCTCGGCGCGACCCGCATCGCGCTCGGCCACCACCGCGACGACATTCTCGCCACGCTGTTCCTCAACCTGTTCTTCGGCGGCAAGCTCAAGGCCATGCCGCCCAAGCTGGTTTCGGACGACGGCCGCCACGTCGTCATCCGGCCGCTGGCCTACTGTCCGGAAAAGGATCTGGCCGCATGGGCGCGCCTGCGCGAATTTCCCGTCATCCCGTGCAACCTGTGCGGCAGCCAGCCCAACTTGCAGCGCCAGCAGATCGCGCAGATGCTGCGCGACTGGGAAAAGCGCTTCCCGGGCCGGATCGAGACGATGTTCAGGAGCCTCGCCGACGTGGTGCCCTCGCATCTGATGGATGCGCGGCTCTACGACTTCGCCGGTCTCGGGCCCAGCGGCCGTCCCGAGCCGGACGGCGACACGGCCTTCGACGCAGAGGAGGTCGGCGCCGCGCCGCCGCGGGTGATCGAATTCAGCCCTTCAGGCAGGCGCTCATGAAGGCCTTGCGCTCGTCGCCCTTGAGTCCCTTGGCGGTCGCCTCGGCGTTGCATTTCTTCATTTTTTCCTGCTGAGCGGTGCGGCCGTCGTTCGCCGCAGCCGGCTTGCCGGCGAGGCACTCCTTCATGAAGGCCTTGCGTTCGTCGCCCTTCATGCCCGCGGCCCGCTGGTTGCAATCCTTCATGCGCTGCTGCTGCGGCGTGAGCGCCTTTTCCTCGGCGCCGACCGCCGGAGCCAGGGCGGCAAACTGGACGGCAAGAGCGGCGAATGCGGCGGCAAGTGTCATCTTCATGGCATATCTCCCAGCGTCGTTGTAAAGCCGTCAGCATACGCCTATCTGGATGGAATGTGGTGGGTGGCCGCCGCGGCGTGATGGTGGCCGGCCTGCGGCCAGTGCGGATTGCGCGGGCCGACCAGCCCGCCGACCAGCATGCCGAGAGCGGCCGCCGCCAGGCCGTAGATCTGCGGCTGGACGATGCCTGCCGTGCCGAACAGTTCGAGGAGCAGCCAGGTGCCCAGGCCGAGGATCATCGCCAGCAGGGCGCCCAGGTTGTTGGCGCGTTGCCAGAACAGGCCGGCGGCGAGCGGCACGAAGGCGCCGGCCAGGGTGACGCGATAGGCGCTTTGCACCATCTGGTGGATGGTGGCGTCGGAGGTCACGGCGTAGAGCGTGACCAGGATGGCGAAGACCCCCACGGTGGCGCGCGTGGCCAGCAGCAGCTGGCGGTCGCTCATGTCCTGCCAGAACCCCTTGAGCACGTTTTCGGAAAAGGTCACCGAGGGCGCCAGCAGGGTGCCCGAGGCAGTGCTCATGATCACCGAGAGCAGTGCGCCGAAAAACACCACCTGGGCGACGAAGGGCATGTGGGTCATGACCAGGGTGGGCAGGATCAGCTGGGTGTCCTCGGCCATCAGGCGCCTGACCATGTCCGGATCGATCAGGTGGGCGGAGTAGGCGAGAAACAGCGGCACGGCGGCGAAGAAGAAGTAGCCTGCCCCGCCCAGCGTCGTGCCCCAGACGGCGACGCGCTCGCTCCTGGAGGAGTTTACGCGCTGGAACACATCCTGCTGCGGAATCGAGCCGAGCATCATGGTCACCAGCGCGGCGATCCACGACAGCATGTCGATCGGATCGAGAGTGGGCAGCCAGGCGAGCTTGCCGTCGGCGGCGGCGCGCTCGAGAACGACACCGAAGCCGCCGGCCATGTCGCCGGCCAGCCAGGTGACGTAGAGCAGGCCGAGCACGATGACGATCATCTGGACGAAGGTGGTGAGCGCCACCGACCACATGCCGCCGAACAGGGTATACACCAGCACCACGGCCGCGCCGATGACAATGCCCTGCTGCATCGAGATCAGGCCGTCGGTGAGCACGTTGAAGACCAGGCCGAGCGCCATCATCTGCGCGCCCAGCCAGCCCAGGTAGGAGACCACGATGCACAGCGACAGGATCAGCTCGGTGCGGCGGTTGTAACGGACGCGGAAAAAGTCGCCGAGGGTGAGAAGGTTCATGCGATAGAGCGGTCGCGCGAAGATCAGGCCGAACAGCACCAGGCAGAGCGCGGCGCCGAGGGGATCGGAGATCAGGCCGCGCAGGCCCTGGTCGAGGAAGGTGGCCGAAATGCCCAGCACGGTTTCCGCGCCGAACCAGGTGGCGAACACCATCGCCAGCACGAAGGGGAAGGACAGGCTGCGGCCGGCGACGATGTAGTCGCGCGCGTTATGCACCCGCGTTGCCGCGTAGAGGCCGATGGCGATTGAAATCATCAGATAGAAAATGACGAACCACAGCAGCATGGCGAGCCTCCGGTAAAAGTGGCTAGAAAAATTGCATCACGGCGAGCAGCAAGGCGGCGACCGCCGCCACCCAGGCGGCGATGGCGAGGCGGCGGCTGGCGGCGGTCGCCTCGCGCAGACGGACGAGTTCCTCGCCGGCGTCGGCCTGGCGCGCGGCGGCCTGCGTCAGCGCCCGGTGCGCCAGACGTGGCAGGGCAGGCAGCAGCGACGCCCACTGCGGACTTTCGCGCTTCAGGTGGTTGATCAGGCCGCGCAGGCCGACCTGTTCGTTCATCCAGCGCTCGAGGAAGGGCTTGGCGGTCTGCCAGAGATCGAGGTCGGGGTCGAGCTGGCGGCCGAGCCCCTCGATGTTGAGCAGCGTCTTCTGCAACAGGACGAGTTGCGGCTGCACCTCGACGTTGAAGCGGCGCGAGGTCTGGAACAGGCGCAACAGCACGTGGCCGAAGGAGATTTCCTTGAGCGGCCGGTCGAAGATCGGTTCGCATACCGCGCGCACCGCCGCTTCGAGCTCGTCGACGCGGGTGTCGTGCGGCACCCAGCCGGATTCGACATGGGCCTCGGCGACGCGCTTGTAGTCGCGGCGGAAGAAGGCGAGGAAGTTGATGGCCAGGTATCTCTGATCCACGTCGGTGAGCGTGCCGACGATGCCGAAGTCGAGCGCGATGTAGCTGCCATGACTTTCCGGCGCGGTGGAGACGAGAATGTTGCCCGGATGCATGTCGGCATGGAAGATGCCGTCGCGGAACACCTGGGTGAAGAAGATCTCGACGCCGGCGCGCGCAAGCTGCTTGAGGTCGACGCCGGCCTCGCGCAGGCGGTCGATCTGGCTGATCGGGATGCCGCGCATGCGCTCCATCGTCATCACCGAATGGGTGCAGTAGTCCCAGAACACCTCCGGCACCTGCAGAATTCTCGCGTGGGCGAAGTTGCGCCGCAGCTGCGAGCAGTTGGCCGCCTCGCGCATCAGATCCAGCTCGTCGGCGAGGTGCTTGGCGAACTCGGCGACCACCTCGCGCGGCTTGAGGCGTCTGCCGTCGCTCCAGAAGCGTTCGAGCAGGCCGGCAAAGCTGTCGAGCAGCCCGATGTCGTGAGCGATCACCGGCGCGATGCCGGGTCGCAGCACCTTGACGGCGACGTCGCGGCCATCGAACAAGGTGGCGAAATGGACCTGCGCGACCGAGGCCGAGGCGACCGGCGTGCGCTCGAACTGGGCGTAGATGGCGTCGATCGTCTTGCCGAAGGCCGCCTCGATCTCGGCGATGGCCTCCTCGGGCGGAAAGGGGGGGACGCGATCCTGCAGCAGCGCCAGTTCCGCGGCGACGTCCGCCGGCATCAGGTCGCGGCGCGTGGATAGCAGTTGGCCGAACTTGACGAAGATCGGTCCCAGCGTTTCGAGCGCCTCGCGCAGTCGCGCTCCGGGCGGTCTGCCCAACTGGGCCCGGTCGCGCCAGAAATAGAGGCGGTCGAACAGTTCCAGCGGCCACGCGAGCCGGCCGGTCGGATCGTGTTCGAGAATCAGCCGGTCGAGCCCGAATTTCAGGCCGACACGGGCGATCTTGGCTAGGCGAAAGAGGCGCACGGCATGGGAATCGATGCGGGAGGGCGCACTTTAGCACCTCCGCGCGCCGTCCCGCCGCCGCCGACTTTCAGCACAGGCGGCGGTAGCTCGGGTTCTCGATCCTGCCCACGGCCAGGAGGATCGCCTCGATCACCTGGGGCCGGGTATAACCCTGGCGCCAGGCCAGCGCCACGCGCCGCGAAGGGGCGGGTTCTTCGAACGGGATCGACACCAGCAGTTCGTTGCGGTAGATGCCGCCCAGCGCGCCGGCCGGCAGCACCGAGATGCCGTAGCCCGAGGCGACCATGCAGCGCACGGTCTCGATCGAATGCCCCTCGTGCGTCGGGCCGTCGGCATGGCTGATTTCCGGGCAGGCGTCGAGCACCTGCTCGCGGAAACAGTTGCCGGCCTTGAGCACCAACACGTCGTCGCCGCGCACCTCGGCGGTGGAAATGCGCTCGCGCTGCGCGAAGGGATGGCCCCTGGGCACGACGACCTCGAAAGCTTCGTCGTAGAGCGGTTGTGTCCGGATGCCGGCGATGTCGAAGGGCAAGGCGATGATCGCGGCGTCCACCGTGCCATATTTGAGGTAATCGGCCAGCAGCGCGGTCATGC
The DNA here is from genome assembly GCA_018333815.1 of Sulfuritalea sp. Lineage (GTDB taxonomy): Bacteria > Pseudomonadota > Gammaproteobacteria > Burkholderiales > Rhodocyclaceae > Sulfuricystis. The sequence goes on from JAGXSN010000062.1 coordinate 5,273, forward strand.
TCTCCTCGATGAACAGGCGCGTGTCCGGGGCGGTTCGCTTCATCGCCGCGATCAGCTCGGGCAGCAGGTAGGGGCCGATGGTGTGGATCACGCCGAGGCGGAAACTGCCTTGCAGGGGATCCTTGCCGAGCTGGGCGAGTTGCTCGATGCGGCGCACTTCTTCCAGGGTTCTGCGCGCCTGGCCGACCACCTGCCGGCCCAGGTCGGTCAGGGTGACGTGGCCCTTGCCGCGCTCGATGAGGGCAACCCCGAGCTCGGCTTCCAGATTCTGCAGGGCCACGCTCAGGGTCGGCTGGCTGACCTGACAGCGTTCGGCGGCCCGGCTGAAGCTGCCCTCGTCGGCGAAGGCCACCAGATAACGGAGTGCGGACAGTTTCATGCTTGTCGATATAGGAAAAGGCTATGCGAAGAATAGTCAAAAGCTATATTTATCTTAATAATCATTGACTTGCGTCAACATCCACTTTGCTTGTATGGATATATTGCGCTGCGGTGAGGTCCTCTTATACCGCATCATTTCCAACGAAAGGGAGTATCGACATGAAAACACGCTCGCTCGCAGCATCCCTGATGGTGGTCGGCGCCTTCGCCGGCGCTTCCGTCGTCGGGGCGGCGGAAACCCTGGTCAAGCCGGTGCAGCCGGCCAAGAACATCAACAAAGGCATGGCGGAACTGGGCAAGAAGCTGTTTTTCGAGCCGCGCCTGTCGAAATCGGGCTTCCTGTCGTGCAACAGTTGCCACAACCTGTCGCGCGGCGGCACCGACAACATTCCGACCTCGATCGGCCACAACTGGCAGCAGGGCCCGATCAACGCCCCGACCGTGCTCAACTCCAGCCTCAACGTCGCCCAGTTCCGCGACGGCCGTGCAGCCGACCTCAAGGAGCAGGCCGGCGGCCCGATCGCCAACCCCGGCGAGATGGCCTTCACCCACGATCTCGCGGTCAATGTGCTCGAATCGATTCCCGCCTACCGGGCCGAATTCAGGAAAGTGTTCGGCAAGGACAAGATCGACATCGATCAGGTCACCACGGCGATCGCCGAGTTCGAGAAAACCTTGGTAACGCCGAACTCGCGTTTCGACAAGTGGCTCAAGGGCGACAAGAAGGCGCTCAACGCCGACGAGCTGGCCGGCTGGAATCTCTTCAAGAACAGCGGCTGCGTGGCCTGCCATTACGGCGAGGCGCTGGGCGGCACCTCGTTCCAGAAACTCGGCATCGTCGAACCCTACAAGTCGCTCAGTCCCGCCGACGTGACCAAGGGTCGCGGAGCCGTGACCGGCAAGGATGCCGACCGCTTCAACTTCAAGGTGCCGACCCTGCGCAATGTGGACATGACCTATCCCTACTTCCATGACGGCGCCGTGTGGACGCTGAAGGAAGCGGTCGACGTCATGGGCCGCCTGCAACTGGGCAGGAAATACTCGGACCAGGAGAACGCCCAGGTCGTCGCCTTCCTGAAGACCCTGACCGGCGATCAGCCCAAGTTCGCGCTGCCGATCCTGCCGCCCTCGACCGACCAGACCCCGCGCCCGACCCCCTTCGCGAAGTAGTACGATCCTTCGCGTTTCCTTACCGCCCCGGCTTGCCGGGGCTTTTTTTCGTCGTCGGCGCAGCGCTACGAGGCCCCTATACCCTGCCCCGGCCACGGCGAAAAGGGCCGCCGGCCGGGCGAACCGGGTTGCGGCTCGAGC
>JAGXSN010000063.1 GCA_018333815.1 Sulfuritalea sp.
TGGTCGCCTCGGGCAGGACGAAAAAGGCGCACACGGCGGCCAGCCGCTTCGGAATGTCGCCCAGCCGCGGCGGCCGCAGGCTCAGCACCGCCTCCACCTCCTGCGCCGAGTAGCCCTGTTCGCGCAGGTTGCCGGCCAGGCGCTCGTGGATGAAATCGGACAGCTCGGCGGCGGCCTCCTTGACCTTCGCCGCGACGAACAGCCACGGCAGGTCGAGCGGCAGGTCGCGCTCCATGAGCATGCGGATCACGCCCAGCGCGTGGCGGCGCAGCGCGAAGGGATCCTTGTCGCCGCTGGGCATTTCGCGGATGCCGAACATGTCGGCCAGCGTGGTGAGCTTGTCGGCCAGCGCCACGCAGATGCCCACGGGATTGCGCGGCAACGCATCGCCGGAAAAGCGCGGCCTGTAGTGATCCTCGATGGCGTCGGCGATCGCGGCCGGCTCGCCGTCGTGCAGCGCGTAGTAGCGCCCCATGATGCCCTGCAGCTCGGGAAACTCGCCGACCATGCCGGTGAGCAGGTCGGCCTTCGCCAGCACCGCGGCGCGATCGGCCTGCTGTCCCAGCGCCTCGCCGCCGAGGCGCTCCCCGATGGCGCGCGCAAGGGCGGCGACCCGCTCGACCCGCTCGCCCTGGCTGCCCAGCCGGTTGTGATAGACCACCCTGGCCAGGCCCGGGATGCGGTCCATCAGCGATTTTTTCCTGTCCTGGTCGAAGAAGAACTTGGCGTCGGCCAGGCGCGGGCGCACCACGCGCTCGTTGCCGCCGATCACGGCGGACGCGTCAGCGGGCCGGATGTTCGACACGACGAGGAACTTGTTCGTGAGCCTTCCGGCCGCGTCGAGCAGCGGGAAATACTTCTGGTTGGCCTTCATTGTCAGGATCAGGCATTCCTGCGGCACATCCAGAAACTCTTTTTCGAACTGGCAGCTCAGCACGTTCGGCCGCTCGACCAGTCCGGTCACTTCGTCGAGCAGCGCATCATCGTTGATCGGCTGCAAGCCTTCCTTGGCCGCGGCGGCCTGCAGCTGCTTCTCGATCTCGGCGCGGCGCGCGGCGAAGCCGGCGATCACGGCGCCTTCGCTTTCCAGCTGTTGCGCATAGCTGTCGGCATCCCTGATCACGACGACCGGATTCCGCGCCTCGAAGCGGTGGCCCTGGGTCTCGCGGCCGGCGGTGAGGCCGAGCACGCCGACCGGCACCACGTCGGCGCCGTGCAGCGCGACCAGCTTGTGCGCGGGGCGCACGAAGTTGACGCTGCTCCAGCCGTCCTGCAGCTGGTAGCTCATCGCCTTGGGGATCGGCAGCGCGGCGAGCGCGGCTTCGAGCGCACCCTGCAGCCCCTCTTGCAGGGTGGCGCCGGGCACGACGCTGTCGAGGAACAGCGCTTCGGCCTTGCCCTCCATCTGGCGCTTGAGCGTCGGCACGACGGAGGCGTCCTGCCCCAATGCGGCGAGCTTCTTGAGCAGCGCGGGTGTGGCGTTGCCGGCGGCGTCGAGCGCGACGGCGATTGGCATCAGCTTCTGCTGCATCGGCTTGTCGGCCGCCTTCGCGGCGACATTCGTAACGTGCGCCGCGAGGCGGCGCGGCGAGGCGTAGGCGGTCACGGCGCCATCACCCGTCAGGCCGCTGGCTTTCAGTTTTTCCGCCAGCGTGGCGGCGAAGGACTCGCCGAGTTTCTTGAGCGCCTTGGGCGGCAGTTCCTCGACGCAGAGTTCGACCAGCAGATTCTTCATGCCGCTTTCTCCAGCTTCGCCAGCACTTCGGCGGCATGTTCCTGCGGCGCCATCGGGAAGCCGAGGCGCGCGCGGCTGTCGAGGTAGGCTTGTGCGACGCTCCTGGCCAGGTTGCGGATGCGACCGATGTAGGCGGCGCGCTCGGTAACGGAAATTGCGCCGCGCGCGTCGAGCAGGTTGAAGGTGTGCGCGGCCTTGAGCACCTGTTCGTAGGCCGGCAGGGCGAGCTGCTGCTCCATCAGGTGCTTCGCGTTGCCCTCGTGCGCAGAAAAGGCGTGCAGCAGGAACTCGACGTTGCTGTGCTCGAAGTTGTAGGCACTCTGCTCCACCTCGTTCTGGTGGAAGACGTCGCCGTATTTCAGGCCCGGCGCGTAGACGAGGTCGAAGACGTTCTCGACGCCCTGCAGGTACATCGCCAGCCGCTCCAGGCCGTAGGTGATTTCGCCGGTGATCGGCTTGCAGTCGATGCCGCCGACCTGCTGGAAATAGGTGAACTGCGTGACTTCCATGCCGTTCAGCCACACTTCCCAGCCGAGGCCCCAGGCGCCGAGGGTCGGGTTCTCCCAGTCGTCCTCGACGAAGCGGACGTCGTTCTTCTTCAGGTCGAAACCCAGGGCTTCGAGTGAGCCCAGATAGAGTTCGAGGATGTTGGCCGGCGCGGGTTTCAGCACCACCTGATACTGGTAGTAGTGCTGCATGCGGTTGGGATTCTCGCCGTAGCGGCCGTCCTTGGGGCGGCGCGAAGGCTGCACGTAGGCGGCCTTCCAGGGCTCGGGGCCGAGCGCGCGCAGGAAGGTGGCGGTGTGCGAGGTGCCGGCGCCGACCTCCATGTCGTAGGGCTGGAGCAAGGCGCAGTTTTGTTGGTCCCAGAATGTCTGGAGGCGCAGGATGATCTCTTGAAACGTCGGCTTCATGTGGCGGGTCGGCAAGAGGAGAGGCATGATTCTAGCGGCTGCGCCGGCGCCGATAAGCGTGCAGGAACCCAGGAAATACCGCCGCCGCCGCGATCAGCACCGCCAGGGCGTTGCCCCACTGCGCGTAGGGCGTGAGACCGGTGAAACCCTGCGCCTCCACCACCAGGGCGCCGGTGACGAATTCCGGCAGCTGGGCGAGCACCCGGCCGTCCGGGGCGATGGCCGCCGTGATGCCCGTATTGGTCGCGCGCAGCATCATGCGGCCGGTTTCCAGCGCGCGCAGGCGGGCGATCTGCAGATGCTGCGGCTGGGCGAGCGAATCGCCGAACCAGGCGGTGTTGGACAGGTTGATCAGCAGGGTCGCTTCCGGCAGCGCGCGAATGATCTCCTCGCCGAACAGGTCTTCGTAGCAGATGTTGGGGGCGATGCGCTGGCCGGCGATGGCCAGCGGGGACTGGCCCGGCGGGCCGGCCGAGAAGTCCGACATCGGGATGTTCACAAGCTCGAAAAACCACGAGAAGCCGGGCGGCGCATATTCCCCGAAGGGCACCAGATGCTGCTTGGCGTAGCTTTGCGTGCCTTCCGGCGTGAGGGCGATGGCCGCGTTTACGTAGCCGCCCTCGCGGTGGCGCGCGGCCGCACCGATCAGGACGTTGCCATGGCGGCCCAGGGCGGCGAGCGTCTCGCGCGGGATCTGGTCGAAGAAGAGGGGAATCGCGGTTTCGGGCAGCACCGTCAGATCGGCCGGATGGTCGAGCGCGAGCCGCGTGTAGGTGTCGATCGACAGCGACAGGTACTCGGGCACCCACTTGATGCTCTGCGGCACGTTGCCCTGGAGCAGGGCGACCCGGAGCGGCGCGCCGGTCGGCTGCGTCCAGTCCATCTGGCGCAGCGCAGCGCCTGCGGCCAGGAGCAGGACGATGAGGCCCCAGCCGGCCCTGCGCCGCCCATCGAGCGCCAGCAATGCGGCGAACAGCACGGCGACGAAACCTACGCCAAACACGCCCAGCACGGCCGCGTAGCCGGCCAGCGGGCTGGGCGGCGCCTGCGAATAGCCCAGCGCCAGCCAGGGAAAGCCGGTGAAAGCCCAGCCGCGCAACCATTCGGCAAGTGTCCACAGTCCGGCGAGGAGGAGCGCGTCGCGCCAAAAGTGCCGCCCTGCGGGCGCAGGCGCGTTGTCGGCGCTGGCGGCACGGCGATAGAGGTAGCCGACGAGCGCGGGAAACAGCGCGAGGTAGGCGCAAAACAGCAGGGTGGCCACGGCCGCCAGCGGAGCGGCCATGCCGCCCATGTCGTGCAGGCTGATATAGACCCACGACACCCCGGCGAGGAAAAATCCCGCTCCCCAGCAGAAACCGAGCCAGGCTGCACGGCCGGGCTCGGCCTGCTGCCAGAGTCGGAACAGCAGCGCCAGGGTGAGGATCGGCAGCGGAAACAGCTCGAAGGGGGCGAAGCCAAAAACACTGACGCCCCCCAGGCCTGCCGCAAGGAGGGAGGGAGGCAGTCTCATGCCTGCGGTTCTTGGGTTTTGGGCGCTTGCCGCTTCTGTGGATCGATCAGCAGCGTATGCACACGCCGGCTGTCGGCGCGCAGCACCTGTACATGCAGGCCGTCGAGAACGACGATTTCGTTGCGCTTCGGCAGTCGGCCGAGGGTATGGATGACCAGCCCGCCGACGGTGGCGCAATTCTCGTCCGCGAAGTTCGTGGCGAAGGCAACGTTGAAGTCGGCGATCTCGGTGGTGGCCTTGATGCGATAGCGCCCGGCATTGTCGAGCACGATGTTGTCGGCGGTCTCGTCGAAGTCATATTCGTCCTCGATGTCGCCGACGATCTGTTCGAGCACGTCCTCGATGGTGACCAGGCCGGCGACGCCGCCATACTCGTCGACGACGATGGCCATGTGGTTGCGCGATGCCCTGAATTCACGCAACAACACGTTCAGGCGCTTCGACTCGGGGATGAACACCGCCGGCCGCAGGCTGTCGCGCAGGTCGAACTCCCGGCCGACGTAGTGGCGCAGCAGGTCCTTGGCCAGCAGGATGCCGATCACGTCGTCCTTGCCCGCGCCGATCGCGGGGAAACGCGAGTGCGCGGTATCGAGGGCGAAGGCGACGATCTTCTCCAGCGGGTCATGGATCGACACGACGTCCATCTGCGCGCGCGGCACCATGATGTCGCGCACCTGCATTTCGGACACCGCCAGCGCGCCCTCGATGATCGAAAGGGCGTCGCCATCCATCAGGCTGCGGTCGTGCGCGCCGCGCAGGAGCTTGAGCAGCTGTTCGCGGTCTTCGGGTTCGCCCAGGAGAAGCAGCGACAGGCGTTCGAACAGAGGGCGACGACTTCGGGAAGAGTCCATATTCACCGGTAAGGGTCGGGGATGCCGAAACGGGCGAGAATGGCGCGCTCGCGCGCCTCCATTCGCGCGGCATCGACCGCGCCGGTTTCGTGCTCATACCCCTGCAGGTGCAGCATACCATGCACCACCATGTGAGCCAGATGCGCCTTGAAGGGTTTGCCCTGCGCCTGCGCCTCGCGCTGCACGACCGGCAGGCAGATCGCGAGGTCGCCCGCCGCCGCCTGCGCCGCGTAGGCAAAGGCGAGAACGTTGGTCGGATAATCCTTGCCCCGGAACTTGCGGTTGAGCGAGCGGCCTTCCGCCTCATCGACGAAACGCACGGTGAGCTGCGCGTCGGTCTCGAGCGCGGCCTTCGCCCAGCGGCGCAGCTGGGCGCGATCCGGCAAGGCCTCGTGGGCGCAGGCGTATTGCACCGCCAGCCGCAGTTCAGGGATTGTTTTCGTTCTCGGCATAGGCGGCGACGATGCGCGCGACGAGCGGATGGCGCACGACATCGGAGGCGTCGAAGTCGGTGAAGGCCAGCCCGCGCACGCCGGCGAGGATGCGGCGCGCCTCGACGAGACCGGATTTTTGTCCCTTGGGCAGGTCCATCTGCGTGACGTCGCCGGTGATCACCGCCTTGGCGCCGATGCCGATGCGCGTGAGGAACATCTTCATCTGCTCGGGGGTGGTGTTCTGCGCCTCGTCGAGGATGATGAAGGCGTGGTTGAGCGTGCGCCCGCGCATGTAGGCGAGCGGCGCGACCTCGATGTTCTGCTTCTCGAACAGGCGCGCCACCTTGTCGAAGCCCATCAGGTCGTAGAGCGCGTCGTAGAGCGGGCGCAAATAGGGGTCGACCTTCTGCGCGAGATCGCCGGGCAGGAAGCCGAGCCGCTCGCCGGCCTCGACGGCGGGGCGCGTCAGGACGATGCGCTGCACCTGGTCGCGCTCGAAGGCATCGACGGCGCTGGCGACGGCGAGATAGGTCTTGCCGGTGCCGGCCGGACCGACAGCGAAGGTGATGTCGTGCTCCTGGATCTTGCGCAAGTACTCGACCTGGTGCGGCGTGCGGCCGTGCAGGTCGTTCTTTCTCGTGAGCAGCTCGGCGGCCGACGGGACAGCCTGGCTGCGGGCCCGCAGTTCGATCAGGCCAAGCTGGATGTCGTCGATCGTCAGAGGCTCGTCGGCACAGACATAGAAATGCCTGAGCGCCGCCACCGCCAGACGCGCCTGCGCCGGGTCGCCGTCGATGCGGCAGTGCCCGCCGCGCCGCGCCAGGGTCACGTCGTAGGCCATCTCGATCTGGCGCAGATTCTCGTCGAGCGCGCCGCACAGGTTCGCCAGCCGGGCGTTGTCGGGCGGCCGCAGCGTCAGCGCAAGGCCGCGGGCCTTCGCTCCCCCGGCGGGAGCGCCGTCCCGCCCGCGCCGACTTTCCGGTTCAGCGGTTTTCGGCAAGACCCAGCTCGGCGGCGGAAAGGATCCAGACCCGGAACACCGCGCCCATCGTGTCGGTCTGGAAACGCACCGGCACGGGCGCCTGCACCATCGCCGACGGAATCGCCAGGTTGATCTCGTTGCGGATCACCACGGCGGGCGAAAGCAAAAAGGTCCGGCCGTCGATGCGCACCTGGCCGTACGCGGGAGGCTGCATCATGCCCCTGGCCGCCTCCTGCGGCAAATGGCGCACGATGCCCGTGACCGGCGGGGCGGGCGCGGGAGCCATGAGCCCCTGGACGGCGGCGCCGATCAGGGTTCCGACGATGGCTGAGGTGACGGGGTCGACGGGCATGCTGCATATCATAGCCCCGTTTGGCGCGGTGCAGGTCAGGACGCGGCATGCCGGGACAAAATTGCATGCTGCATATTCCGCTGAAAAAGTGATCAGACGCCGTCGGCGACGAACGGATTGCCGTCTCGTTCCGCGCCGAAGGTCGACATCGGCCCGTGGCCGGGGATGAATTCGAAGTCGTCCCCGAGCGGGAACAGCTTTTGCCGGATCGAGCGCACCAGCGCCGCGTGATCGCCGCGCGGGAAATCGCTGCGCCCGATCGACCCCGCGAACAGCACGTCGCCGACCAGCGCCAGCTTCGACGGCCGGTGGATGAAGCAGACATGGCCCGGCGTGTGGCCCGGCGTGTGGATCACCTCCAGCACCTCGTCCCCGAGGGTCACCGTATCGCCGTCTGCCAGCCAGCGGTCCGGCCGCAGCGCCGGCGTGTCCGGAAAGCCGAACATGCGGCACTGCTCGGGCAGGGCGTCGAGCCAGAAGGCCTCCTCGCGCTGCGGCCCCTCGACGGGCACGCCCAGGCGCCGCGCCAGTTCCGCCGCGCCGCCGACATGGTCGATGTGGCCATGCGTCAGCAGGATTTTCTCGACCTTGAGATCGCGCGCGGCGACTTCCGCCAGGATGTCATCCACATCCCCGCCGGGATCGACCACCGCCGCGCGGCGGGTTGCGGTCTCCCAGATCAGGGAACAGTTCTGTTCGAAGGGGGTTACAGGCAGAATGGCGTATTTCATGTGCCGCATCATAGTCGATGGAGTCCCGTGGAAGCCGATCCCAACGCGCCCCTGATTGTCGAGCAGCTGGTCAAAACTTACGAGGGCAAGCCCGCCGTCGCCGGACTGTCGTTCGCGCTCCGGCGCGGCGAATGCCTCGGCCTGCTCGGCCCCAACGGCGCCGGCAAGACCACCACGCTGCGCTGCTGCCTCGGTCTCGCCAGGCCGGACAGCGGGACGATCCGCCTGCTCGGCGAACCGGTGCCGGAGCGCGGGCGCGAAGCGCGGGCGCGCACCGGCGTCGTGCCGCAGTTCGATAACCTCGATCCGGACTTCACGGCCGCCGAAAATCTGCTCGTCTACGGCCGCTATTTTGGCCTGCCCGCCGCGACGATCCATGCGCGCATCCCGGCGCTGCTCGACTTCGCCGGCCTCTCGAGCAGGGAAAAATCCAGCATCCGCGCCCTCTCGGGGGGCATGAAGCGGCGCCTCATGCTCGCCCGCGCGCTGGTCAACGACCCCGAACTGCTGGTGCTCGACGAGCCGACCACCGGCCTCGACCCGCAGGCGCGCCGCCTGATCTGGGACGGCCTCAGGAAGCTGCTCGCGGAGGGGAAAACCATCCTGCTCACCACGCATTACATGGACGAGGCCGAACACCTGTGCGACCGGCTGGTCATCGTGGACAGCGGCCGCATCATCGAGGAAGGCTCGCCGCGCGCGCTGATCGACGCGCACTTCCCCGTCTCCCCCTCCGCCCTGCGCCCGGCCAATCTGGAGGACGTGTTCCTCAAGCTCACCGGCCATGAGCTGCGGGACTGAGCGGCGATGATTCCGGCATTTCCCGTCCTGTCCCTGCGCGCGCTGGCGGTGTGGCGGCGCAATTTCCTCGTCTGGCGCAAGCTCGCCCTGCCCGCCCTGCTCGGCAACCTCGCCGACCCGATGATCTACCTGTTCGGCCTCGGCTACGGCCTCGGCGCCCTGCTGCCCGAAATCGGCGGCGCGCCCTACATCGCCTTCCTCGCCGCCGGGACGGTGTGCGCCTCGACGATGAACACCGCCTCGTTCGAGACCCTCTATTCCGGGTTTTCGCGCATGCACGTGCAGCGCACCTGGGAGGCGATCATGAACGCGCCGGTCTCGCTCGACGACGTGCTGGCCGGCGAGTGCCTGTGGGCCGCCGCCAAGGCCAGCCTCTCCGGCGCGGCGATCCTCGCGGTGATCTGGGCGCTCGGCTACGTCGCCGGGCCGCTGGCACTGTGGGCGCTGCCGGCGATCTTCCTCACCGGCCTGTGCTTCGCCGCGCTGGGGCTGATCATCACGGCCATTTCGCCCTCCTACGACTTCTTCATGTACTACTTCACGCTGTTCATCACGCCGATGATTCTGCTGTGCGGGGTGTTCTTCCCGGTCGACCAGTTGCCGGCCGCCGTCCAGTCGATCGCCACCTGGCTGCCGCTGTGGCATTCCGTCGAGCTGATCCGGCCGCTGGTCTTCGGCGAGCTGCCCGCGAATCCACTACTGAACATCGGCGCGTTGGCCGCGATCACCGTGATCTCGTTCTGGATCGCGGTCGTGCTCGCGCGCCGCCGGTTCCTGAAATAGGCCGAAAATGGTCTTTCCCAACGCACGACACAATCAAGGGAGGAGTGAAATGAGCCAAGACGCGCCCGCCCCCCTGCGGCTGCATGTGCCCGAGCCCACCGGACGGCCGGGACAGCACACCGATTTTTCCTACCTGCATCTTTCCCCCGCCGGCGCCGTGCGCCGGCCGCCGATCGACACCCAGCCCGTCGACACCAGCGACCTCGCCTTCGCACTGATTCGCGTGCTCGACGACGACGGCAATGCGGTCGGCCCCTGGGTGCCCGAACTGACGCCGGAGCAGCTGCGCTTCGGCCTGCGCGCGATGCTGAAGACGCGCCTCTTCGACGCGCGCATGCTGATCGCCCAGCGGCAGAAGAAACTCTCGTTCTACATGCAGTGCCTCGGCGAGGAAGCCATCGCCGTCGCCCATGCGCTCGCGCTCGAACCCGGCGACATGAATTTCCCGACCTACCGCCAGCAGGGCCTGCTGATGGCGCGCGAGGTGCCGCTCGTCGAGCTGATGTGCCAGCTGTTCTCGAACGAGCGCGACCCGATGAAGGGCCGCCAGCTGCCGGTGCTCTACTCCTACCGCAAGTACGACTTCTTCAGCATCTCGGGCAACCTCGCGACCCAGATGCCGCAGGCGGTCGGCTGGGGCATGGCCTCGGCGATCAAGGGGGACACCAAGATCGCGTCCGGCTGGATCGGCGACGGCTCGACCGCCGAGGCCGACTTCCATACCGCGCTGACCTTCGCCCATGTCTATCGCGCGCCGGTGATCATCAACGTGGTCAACAACCAGTGGGCGATCTCGACTTTCGAGGCCATCGCCGGCGGCGAAGGCACGACCTTCGCCGCGCGCGGCATCGGCGCCGGCATCGCGTCCCTGAGAGTGGATGGCAACGACTTCCTCGCCGTCTATGCCGCCTCGCGCTGGGCCGCCGACCGCGCGCGCAGCAACCTCGGTCCGACCCTGATCGAGTGGGTGACCTATCGCGCCGGCGCGCATTCCACCTCGGACGACCCGACCAAGTATCGCCCCGCAGACGACTGGGAACACTTCCCGCTCGGCGATCCGGTCGCGCGCCTCAAACAGCACCTGATCAAGCTGGGCGAATGGTCGGAGGAACAGCACGCCGCCACGCAGCAGGCACTGGAAGCCGAGATCGCCGCCGCGCAGAAGGAAGCCGAAAGCTACGGTTCGCTGGCCGACGGCCACGTGCATAGCGCCGCCTCGATGTTCGAGGACGTCTACAAGGACATGCCCGCGCACCTGCTGCGGCAGCGCCAGGAACTGGGAGTTTGAGCATGGCCACGATGACGATGATCCAGGCCCTGCGCTCGGCCATGGACGTGATGCTGGAACGCGACGACAACGTGGTGATCTACGGCGAGGACGTCGGCTACTTCGGCGGCGTGTTCCGCTGCACCGAGGGCCTGCAGCAGAAGTACGGCAGCTCGCGCGTGTTCGACGCCCCGATCTCGGAGAGCGGCATCGTCGGCACCGCCGTCGGCATGGGCGCTTATGGCTTACGCCCTGTTGTCGAGATCCAGTTCGCCGACTACTTCTACCCGGCCACCGACCAGATCGTCTCCGAAGTGGCGCGCCTGCGCTACCGCTCGGCCGGCGAATTCATCGCCCCGCTGACCATCCGCATGCCCTGCGGCGGCGGCATCTACGGCGGCCAGACGCACAGCCAGAGCCCCGAGGCCTTCTTCACGCACGTCTGCGGTCTGCGCACGGTGATGCCATCGAACCCCTACGACGCCAAGGGCCTGCTGATCGCCGCCATCGAATGCGACGATCCGGTGATCTTCCTCGAGCCCAAGCGCCTCTACAACGGCCCCTTCGACGGCCATCACGACCGGCCGGTCACGCCCTGGTCGAAGCATCCGCTCGGCGAAGTGCCCGAGGGCCATTACACGGCGCCGCTCGATTCCGCCGCCGTCTACCGCCCCGGCACGCAGCTGACGGTGCTCACCTACGGCACGATGGTTTTCGTCGCCGAAGCAGCGGCGCTCGAAAGCGGCGTCGATGCCGAGATCATCGACCTGCGCAGCCTCTGGCCGCTCGACCTCGACACCATCGTGAATTCGGTGAAGAAAACCGGCCGCTGCGCCGTGGTGCATGAGGCCACGCGCACCGGCGGCTTCGGCGCCGAGCTGGTCGCGCTGGTGCAGGAGCACTGCTTCTACCACCTCGAAGCGCCGATCGAGCGCGTCACCGGCTGGGACACGCCTTACCCGCATGCGCAGGAATGGGCCTACTTCCCCGGCCCGCGGCGCGTCGCCGAGGGCTTCAAGCGCGCCATGGAGAGAAAGTGATGGGCATTCATGTCATCAAGATGCCGGACATCGGCGAGGGCATCGCCGAAGTCGAACTCGCGGCGTGGAACGTGCAGCCCGGCGACACGGTGGTCGAGGACCAGCCGCTCGCCGACGTGATGACCGACAAGGCCACCGTGGAGATTCCCTCCCCGGTCGCCGGCAAAGTGATTTCGCTCGGCGGCAAGGCCGGCGACGTGCTGGCGGTCGGCGCCGAGCTGATCCGCCTCGAAGTGGCCGGGGAGGGCAATGTGTGCGCAGCCGCTGTTGCCGCGGAACCGAAACCGGCGCCCGGCGAGAAGCCGCTCGCCTCGCCCGCCGTGCGCCGCTACGCCTGGGATCGCGGCATCGACCCGCAACTCGTCTTCGGCAGCGGCCCGGCCGGCCGCATCCTGCGCGAGGACGTCGACGCCTATGTCGCCGGCAGGCAGGGGGTCGCCGCCCCCGCGCCGCAGCGCGCGCGGCTCGAATGGGAGGAGGCCATCCCGGTCATCGGCCTGCGCCGCAAGATCGCGCGGAAGATCCAGGAAGCCAAACAGCATATTCCGCACTTCGCCTATGTCGAGGAAATCGACATGACCGAATGCGAGGCGCTGCGCCAGCAGCTCAACGCCAGATACGCCGCGACGCGCGGCAAGCTGACGCTGCTGCCGTTGTTGATGCGCGCCATCGTTCTCGCGGTGCGCGAGTTCCCGCAGGTCAACGCGCGCTACGACGACGCGGCCGACGTGGTCACGCGCTACGGCGCGGTGCACCTGGGCATCGCCACGCAGACCGAAGGCGGCCTGATGGTGCCGGTGCTGCGCCATGCCGAGACGCTCGACCTCTGGCAGATGGCGTCGGAGATCGCGCGCCTGTCGGAGGCCGCGCGCAACGGCAAGGCCACGCGCGACGAGCTGACCGGCTCGACGCTGACGATCACCAGCCTCGGCGCGCTCGGCGGCATCGTCTCGACCCCGGTCATCAACACTCCCGAGGTCGCCATCGTCGGCGTCAACCGCATGGTCGAGCGGCCAGTAATCCGGTCCGGCCAAATTGTCGCGCGCCAGATGATGAACCTCTCCTCGTCCTTCGACCACCGCGTCGTCGATGGCATGGACGCGGCGCAATTCATCCAGTGCGTGCGCGGCTACCTCGAAGCCCCCGCGACGCTTTTCGTGGAGTAAGCCATGTTGACCGAAACCACCACCCTGCTCGCGGGCCGACCGGCCCCCGCCGCCAGCCTGACCGACATCCCCGCGCTACTCGCCGCCTATCGTCAGCCCGCGACGCAGCCCGTAGCCTTCGGCACCAGCGGCCATCGCGGCACCGCGCTCAATGGCAGCTTCAACGAGGCGCACATCCTCGCCATCGCCCAGGCCGTCGCGGAATATCGCGCGCAGTCCGGCAGCGCCGGCCCGCTGTTCCTCGGCATGGACACTCACGCGCTTTCGGCGCCGGCACAGCGGAACGTCATCGAAGTGCTGGCCGCCAACGGCGTGACCGTGCATCTGCAAAAGGACGGCGGCTTCACGCCGACGCCGGTGATCTCGCGCGCCATCCTGGCGCACAATGGCGATGAAAGTCGGCGCTCGCGGGACGGCGCCGCCGACGGTATCGTCATCACCCCCTCGCACAACCCGCCGCAGGACGGCGGCATCAAGTACAACCCGCCGCACGGCGGCCCGGCCGACACCGACGTGACCGGTTGGATCGAGCGGCGCGCCAATGCCCTGATGGCCGACGGGAACAGGGGCGTCAAATGCCTGCCTTACGATGCTGCACTGGCTGCGCCGACCACGCATGCCGTCGACCTGATGACGCCCTACATCGCCGCGCTCGGCGCGGTGATCGACATGGACGCGATTCGCCAGGCCAAGCTCAAGATCGGCGTCGACCCGATGGGCGGCGCGGCCGTCGCTTACTGGCAGCCGATCGCCGCGCATTACGGGCTCGACATCACGGTGGTGAATCCCCGGGTCGATCCCGCCTTTTCCTTCATGACGCTCGACCACGATGGCAAGATCCGCATGGATTGCTCGAGCCCCTATGCGATGGCCGGCCTCGTCGGCCTGAAGGACAGGTTCGACATTGCCTGGGGCAACGACGCCGACGTCGACCGCCACGGCATCGTCACGCCCTCGGTCGGGCTGATGAACCCGAACCACTACCTCGCCGTCGCGATCAATTACCTGCTGACCCATCGCCCGCAGTGGCCGCAGAACGCGGCCGTCGGCAAGACGCTGGTGTCGAGCGGCATGATCGACCGCGTGGTGAACGGCCTCGGCCGCCAGCTGATCGAGGTGCCGGTCGGCTTCAAGTGGTTCTCGCAGGGCCTGCTCGAAGGCACGATCTGCTTCGGCGGCGAGGAGAGCGCGGGCGCGAGCTTCCTCAAGCGCGACGGCAGCGCGTGGGCGACCGACAAGGACGGCATCATCCTCGGCCTGCTGGCGGCGGAGATCGCCGCCGTCACCGGCAAGGACCCGGGCCGCCACTATCAGGACCTCGCCGCGCAGTACGGATCGCCGCACTACCTGCGCATCGACACGCCGGTGACGCCGGCGCAGAAGGCCGCGTTCAAGAAGCTGGCGCCCGAGCGCGTTTCGGCATCCATGCTGGCCGGCGAGCCGATCACCGCGCGGCTGACGCGCGCGCCGGGCAACGACGCGCCGATCGGCGGCCTCAAGGTGACGACGGCCAACGGCTGGTTCGCCGCGCGCCCCTCCGGCACCGAGGACATCTACAAGCTCTATGCCGAGAGCTTCAAGAGCGCGGAACACCTGCAGCAGATCGTCGCCGAGGCGCAGCAGATCGTCGCGGCGGCGCTGGGCTGATTCGCTGCGCGCGGCGAGCCCGTCGAGAATCTTCCGGTTGACGCCGACGCCGACAAGGGGGGACTCGATGCCCGCTAGAATGCGCCATGGCAACCCTTCTGGTGATCACCAATCTGCCCGACCAGGACAGCGCGCGCGCGCTCGCCGGGGTGCTGGTCGAGGCACGGCTGGCCGCCTGCGTCAATATCCTCGCGCCCTGCCGCTCGGTCTATCGCTGGCAGGGCAAGACAGAGCATGCCGAGGAGGTGCCGCTGCTGATCAAGACCACGGCGGCGCGCTACGCCGCGCTGGAGGCGGCGATCCGCGCCCGCCACCCGTATGAACTTCCCGAGATCGTCGCAGTCCCAATCGATCGCGGCCTGCCGGACTACCTGGCGTGGGTCATCGCCGAAACCACCGCACCGACAACACCATGCTGATCCGATTTCTCGCCCTTTGCTGGCTGGCCCTGGCCACCCTCGTCCACGCCGCGGAACCGCTCGATCCGGAGAAGGCGTTCCGCTTCTCGGCCAGTGCGCTGGATGAAAAAACCATCGAGGCGCGCTGGGACATCGCGCCCAACTACTACCTCTATCGCCACAAGATCGCCTTTCGCGCCGAAGGGGCGCAGCTGGGCGAACCGGTGCTGCCCAAGGGCACGGAGTACGACGACGAGTTCTTCGGCCGCGTCGAGACCTATCGCGGCACGCTGACGATCCGCATCCCGGTGCTGGCGGGCGGCGGCAGCATCCTGCTTCTGGCCGATTCGCAGGGCTGCCAGCAAGACGGCATCTGCTACCCGCCCAAGACGCAGCAGGCGCGGGTGCTGCT
>JAGXSN010000064.1 GCA_018333815.1 Sulfuritalea sp.
CCGCAACCTGCCGCACCTGCCGCGCGTGCCGGTGGCGAGCAACGCCGAAGCCGCGCGCATGGCGGCGGCGGAGCCCGAGGCCTGTGCCATCGCCGGCGAAGCCGCCGCGCGTCTCTACGAACTCAACATCCTCGCCGCCAACATCGAGGACGATCCCAACAACACGACGCGTTTCGTCGTGCTGGCCGGCCACGATGCCGGCCCGTCGGGACGCGACAAGACCTCCTTCGTCTGTTCGGCACAGAACAAGCCGGGCGCGGTGCATGACCTGCTGACGCCGTTGAAGAACCATGGCGTATCGATGTCGCGCTTCGAGTCGCGTCCCGCGCGCGGCTTCGGCAACTCGCGCTGGGAATACGTGTTCTTCGTCGATATCGACGGCCACCGCAACGACCCGAAAGTGGCGACGGCGCTGGACGACCTGCGCGGCTGCGTCGGTTTCCTCAAGGAGCTCGGCTCCTATCCCAAAGCCGCCATTTGAGGTTTGACATGAGCATCACCACGCAGGCGCTGTCCTATATCCGCGGCATTTCGCCCTACGTGCCGGGCAAGCCGATCACCGAACTGGCCCGCGAGATGGGCCTGCCCGTCGAACGGATCGTCAAGCTCGCTTCCAACGAGAACCCGTTGGGCATGAGCCCGAAGGCGCGCGCCGCCGCCGGGCAGGCCATGGCAGGGTTGGAACGCTATCCCGACCAGTTCGGGCTGGTGGCGAAGCTGGCCGAGCGGCTCGGCGTCGCGCCGAATCAGGTGGTCATCGGCAACGGCTCGAACGACGTGCTCGATCTCGCCGCACGCGTCTTCCTCGCGCCGGGGCGCTCGTCGGTGTTCTCTCAGCATGCCTTCGCGGTCTATCCGCTGGCGACGCTGTCCACCGGGGCCGAGTGCGTCGTCGCGCCGGCCAGTCACTACGGCCACGATCTCGCGGCCATGAAGGCCGCTATCCGCCCCGACACGCGCGTGGTCTGGATCGCCAACCCGAACAATCCGACCGGCAACTTCCTGCCTTACGCCGATGTACGCGAATTCATCGCCGGGGTGCCGGCCGACCTCGCCGTGGTGCTCGACGAGGCCTACAACGAATACCTGCCGCCGGCCGAGCGCGCCGATACCGTCGCCTGGCTGCGGGAGTTCCCGAACCTGATCATCACGCGCACCTTCTCGAAGATCCACGGCCTGGCCGGCCTGCGCGTCGGATTCGCGGTCGCCTCGCCCGAACTGGCGGACCTGATGAACCGCGTGCGCCAGCCGTTCAACGTCAACAACCTCGCCATTGCCGCTGCCTGCGCGGCGCTCGACGACCACCTGTTCGTCGCCGAAAGCTACCAGCTCAACCGGCGCGGCATGGAGCAGATCGTCGCCGGCCTGAAGCGGCTCGGCCTCGAACACATTCCCTCACACGGCAACTTCGTCACCTTCGCCGTCCGGGACGGGGTTGCGGTCGACCAGAAGCTGCTCAAGCAGGGTGTCATCGTGCGGCCGATCGGCGGCTATGGCCTGCCGAACCACCTGCGCGTCACCATCGGTCTCGAAACCGAGAACGCGCGCTTTCTGGAAGCTTTGGAGAAGTCGCTCTGATGGCGGGCAAGCTGGTCGTCTGCGGCGTCGGCCTGATCGGCGGTTCCTTCGCCATGGCCGTAAAGTCGGCGCTGGCGGGACGGCATCCCCGGATTGTCGGCATGGGCCGCACCCGCGCGCCGCTGGAGCAGGCGTTCCAGCTCGGCGCGATCGATGCCATCGAAACCGACTGGGCCAACGCGCTGAAGGGCGCCGACCTCGTGCTGCTCGGCATGCCGGTCGGCCAGATGGAAGGGGCGATGCGGGCGATGGCGCCCTATCTCGAACCGCGCACCGTCGTCACCGACGGCGGCAGCACCAAGGCCGACGTGGTCGCCGCCGCGCGCGCGGCCTTCGGCAACCAGGTTTGCCGGTTCGTGCCCGGCCATCCGATCGCCGGCGCCGAAAAAAGCGGGGTAGGGGCGGCGAAGGCCGACCTCTACGTCGGCAAGCGCGTCGTGCTGACGCCGCTGCCGGAAAACCGTCCGGAAGATGTCGCCGCCGTGCGCAAGGTCTGGGAGCTGTGCGGCGCGAAAGTGTCGCAACTGGCGCCCGAGGAGCACGACCGCGTCTTCGCGGCGGTGAGCCACCTGCCGCATCTGCTCGCCTTCGCGCTGGTGCATGACCTCGCCGGCCGCGACAACGCCGACCAGCTGTTCGGTTTCGCCGCCAGCGGCTTCCGCGATTTCACGCGCATCGCCAGCAGCCACCCCGAGATGTGGCGCGACATCTGCATCGCCAACCGCAAGGCGCTGCTCGGGGAGCTCGACGCCTACATGGCCGAGCTGCTCAAGACGCGCGTGCTGCTGGCCGGCGCCGATGGCGCCGGGCTGGAAGCAGTGTTCGCCACGGCGCGCACGCGGCGCGACGCCTGGCTCGATACCCTGGACAAGTGATGGAACACCTCGATCTGCCGCCGCTGCGGCGTGCCGCCGGCACCGTGAAGCTGCCGGGTTCGAAAAGCATCTCCAACCGCATGCTGCTGCTCGCCGCCCTGGCTGAGGGCGAAACCGAAATCCGCGACCTGCTCGATTCCGACGACACGCGCGTGATGCTGGCGGCGCTCGCGAAGGTCGGCGCCAACGTAACACCTGTGACGGCGCTGGGCAACAACGCCTATCGCGTCGCGGGCTGCGCCGGCGTGTTTCCGGGCAAGGCAGCCGAACTGTTCATGGGCAACGCCGGCACGGCGATCCGTCCGCTGACGGCGGCGCTGGCGCTCTCCGGCGGCCACTACACGCTGAGCGGCGTGCCGCGCATGCACGAGCGGCCCATCGGCGATCTCGTCGATGGCCTGCGCCAGATCGGCTGCGATGTGCGCTATGCGGGGAAGGAAGGTTACCCGCCACTGGAAATCCTGCCGGCCAGCGTGAAACTCGCCGCGCCGATCAAGGTGCGTGGCGACGTGTCCTCGCAGTTCCTCACCGCCTTGCTGATGGCCCTGCCGCTCACGGGAGAAAAAGCCGTCATCGAGATGACCACGGAACTCATCTCCAAGCCCTACATCGAGATCACGCTGAACCTGATGGCGCGCTTCGGCGTCACGGTCGAGCGCGAAGGCTGGCAGCGCTTCACGATTCCCGCCGGGCAGCGGTATCGCAGTCCCGGCCGGCTGCATGTCGAAGGCGACGCTTCGGCGGCCTCCTATTTCCTTGCGGCGGGCGCCATCGCTGGCGGTCCGGTGCGCGTCGAGGGCGTGGGGAAAGGCAGCATCCAGGGCGACGTGAAGTTCGCCGATGCGCTGGCGGTCATGGGCGCGAAGATCATCCGGGGCGACAACTTCATCGAGGCATCCGCTCCCGCAGGAAAGCTGAAGGCCTTCGACCTCGATCTCAACCACATTCCCGACGCGGCGATGACGCTCGCCGTCGCCGCGCTGTTCGCCGACGGCAAATGCACGCTGCGCAACATCGCTTCGTGGCGCGTCAAGGAAACCGACCGCATCGCGGCGATGGCGACCGAATTGCGCAAGCTCGGCGCGACGGTGGAGGAGGGCGCGGATTATCTCGCCGTCCTGCCAGCGCCGACTTTGACGTCCCACGCCGCCATCGACACCTACGACGATCACCGCATGGCGATGTGCTTCTCGCTCGCGGCGCTCGGCGGCGTGCCGGTGCGCATCAACGAGCCGGGCTGCGTGGCCAAGACCTTTCCGCATTACTTCGACGCCTTCGCGCGCATCACCGCGCCGGTGATCGCCATCGACGGCCCCTCGGCCTCGGGCAAGGGTACCGTGGCGCAGCGCGTGGCGGCCGCGCTGGGCTTCCATTTTCTCGACAGCGGGGCGCTCTATCGACTGACCGCGCTCGCCGCGCTGAAGGCCGGCGTGGCTCTCGACGACCAAGCCGCCGTGGCCAGGGTCGCCGCCGAGCTGCCGGCGGAATTCGT
This sequence comes from Sulfuritalea sp., assembly GCA_018333815.1. GTDB lineage: Bacteria > Pseudomonadota > Gammaproteobacteria > Burkholderiales > Rhodocyclaceae > Sulfuricystis. The sequence goes on from JAGXSN010000064.1 coordinate 3,946, forward strand.
CGGTGACAAAATCTTTCTTTACAAAGAAGACGTTACCGAGGCGGTTCGCGCCGAGGAGGTCGGCAACGGCGCCTCGAAGATCGCCGCCCTGCCTGCGGTGCGCGCGGCCCTGCTGGACCGCCAGCGCGCCTACCGACGCTTTCCCGGCCTGGTCGCCGACGGCCGCGACATGGGTTCAGCAGTGTTTCCCGATGCGCCCGTGAAAGTATTTTTGACCGCCTCGGCGGCGGCGCGCGCCGAAAGGCGTTATAAGCAGTTGATCGACAAGGGAATGCCTGATAACATGCGTCCCCTTTCGCAGGACATCGTGAAGGATCTCGATGAACGGGATGCCCGCGATGCCGCAAGACCCGTAGCACCCCTGAAGCACTACCCCGATGCCGACCGGGTGGATACCACTGCGTTGACCATCGAGCAAGCCGTGGCAGCCGTGCTGGACAGCGTCCATCGCAAGCTGCCGTTTTTCAACTAACCCGTTGTCAAGACGGATAAATCTTGGAACCTTAACCGCCATGTCCGCTACTGCTGCTGCCGTGTCCGCCCATCCCATGGAATCCTTTGCCGCCCTGTTCGAAGAAAGCCTCTCGCGCCAGGAAATGCGCGCCGGCGAAGTCATCACGGCCGAAGTCGTCCGCGTCGACCAGAACTTCGTGGTCGTCAACGCGGGCCTGAAATCCGAATCTTTCATCCCGGTCGAAGAGTTCAAGAACGACCGCGGCGAAGTCGAAGCCAACCCGGGCGAGTTCGTCCTGGTCGCCATCGAGATGCTCGAGGACGGCTACGGCGAGACCCGCCTGTCGCGCGACAAGGCCAAGCGCATCGCCGCCTGGAACGATCTCGACAAGGCGATGAATGACAGCATCCTCGTCAAGGGCGTCATCACCGGCAAGGTGAAGGGCGGCCTGACGGTCATGACCAACGGCATCCGCGCCTTCCTGCCCGGTTCGCTGGTCGACACCCGGCCGATCAAGGACACCACCCCGTTCGAAGGCAAGGAATACGAATTCAAGGTCATCAAGCTCGACCGGAAGCGCAACAACGTCGTGCTGTCGCGCCGCGCCGTGCTCGAGGCCAACATGGGCGAAGAGCGCCAGAAGCTGCTGGAGAACCTGCAGGAAGGCACCGTCGTCAAGGGCATCGTCAAGAACATCACCGAGTACGGCGCCTTCGTCGACCTGGGCGGCATCGACGGCCTGCTGCACATCACCGACCTGGCCTGGCGCCGCGTGCGTCACCCGAGCGAAGTGCTCAACGTCGGCGACGAAGTCACCGCCAAGGTGCTCAAGTTCGACCAGGAGAAGAACCGCGTCAGCCTCGGCATGAAGCAGCTCGGCGAGGATCCGTGGGTGGGCATCGGCCGCCGGTACCCGCAGGGCACGCGCCTGTTCGGCAAGGTCACCAACCTGACCGACTACGGCGCCTTCGTCGAGATCGAGCAGGGCATCGAAGGCCTGGTGCACGTCTCCGAGATGGACTGGACCAACAAGAACATCCACCCGTCCAAGGTCGTCCAGCTCGGCGACGAAGTCGAAGTGATGATCCTCGAGATCGACGAGGACCGTCGCCGCATCTCCCTCGGCATGAAGCAGTGCCAGGCGAATCCGTGGGAGGATTTCTCGATGAACCACAAGAAGGGCGACAAGGTGAAGGGCGCCATCAAGTCGATCACCGACTTCGGCATCTTCATCGGCCTGCCCGGTGGCATCGACGGCCTGGTACACCTGTCCGACCTGTCCTGGTCGCAAACCGGCGAGGAGGCCAAACAGAGCTACAAGAAGGGCGACGAAGTCGAGGCCATGGTGCTGTCGATCGACGTCGAGAAGGAGCGCATTTCCCTCGGCATCAAGCAGATGGACGGCGACCCCTTCACCAGCTTCATCGCCACTCACGACAAGAACAGCCTGGTTTCCGGCACGGTCAAGAGCGTCGATGCGAAGGGCGCGGCGATCAACCTGGGCGGCGAGGTGGAAGGCTACCTGCGCGTTTCCGAGTTCGCGCGCGAACGCATCGAGGATCTGTCCCAGCACCTGAAGGTTGGCCAGGCCGTCGAGGCCTTGATCATCAACGTCGACCGCAAGTCGCGTTCGATCAATCTCTCGATTAAGGCCAAGGACCAGTTCGAGCAGACCGAGGCGATGCAGAAGCTGTCGGCGGATTCCGCCGCGGCCGCGACCGGCACCACCAACCTCGGCGCACTGCTGAAGGCGAAGCTCAACCAGCAATAAACCACTGCTGAAGGTGTTTCTGTCATGACCAAGTCCGAGTTGATCGCTCGTTTGGCGCAGCGCTTTCCGCAGTTGGTGGCGAAGGATGCCGATCTGGCCGTGAAGATGATTCTCGATGCGATGTCCGACGCCCTGGCCAAGGGGGACCGCATCGAGATTCGCGGCTTCGGCAGCTTTTCGCTCAACTACCGTCCCCCGCGGGTCGGCCGCAATCCGAAATCCGGCGTGAAGGTGGAGGTGCCTGCCAAGCATGTACCGCATTTCAAGGCCGGCAAGGAACTGCGCGAGCGGGTCGACCAGGGCGTCAGCTAGGCGACCGCCTCGATGAGCGCATTGCTCTGGGTTCTGCGCGGTATCCTGTTCGTCATTCTGCTCGGACTGGCGATCAAGAACAGCGCCGAGGTCGAATTGCGCTTTTTCTTCGACGCGAGCTGGCACGCGCCCTTGTCGCTGGTCCTGCTCGTGACGCTGGCCATCGGCATTGCCCTGGGGTTGCTGGCGCTGTTGCCGCAGGTCGTCCGCCTGCGGCGCAGTGTCGGCCAGTTGCGCCGCGAAATGGGAGATTCCCTGCCCGCCGCCGACAAGGCGAAACACCTTCCGCTGCCCCCGCAGCCCTGAAAATCCGTGGAAATAGAACTCTGGTGGCTGCTGGTTCTGCCCTTGTTTTTCGCCTTCGGCTGGTTGGCGGCCCGCATCGACATCCGCCATGTTCTCAGCGCCTCGCGCGCCCTGCCGCGGTCCTATTTCACCGGGCTGAACTTCCTGCTCAACGAGCAGCCCGACAAGGCGATCGAGTCCTTCCTCGAGGCGGCGAAAATCGACACGGAAACCGTAGAGTTGCATTTCGCGCTCGGCAGCCTGTTCCGCCGGCGCGGCGAAACCGATCGCGCCATCCGGGTGCACAAGCACTTGATCGAACGTGACGCCTCGCAGGTGCAGCTGACACCGGAACAGCGCCTGCACGCCCTGTCCGAACTCGGCCAGGACTACCTGAAAGCCGGTCTGCTCGACCGCGCCGAGGAGATCTTCCTCAAGCTGAGGGGAACCACGCGCGATGAGGAGGCGTTGCACCACCTGCTGGAAATTTACCAGCAGGAAAAAGACTGGGAAAAGGCGATCGCCATCGTCGCGCAGATGCCCGGCCAGGCCGAACATCTGTGGCTCAAGCAGATTGCCGAATTCCATTGCGAACTGGCGGCCGCCGACCTGTCGAACGGCCGGCTCGAAGCCGCGCGCCGGCGACTCGAAGCCGCCCTGGCGGCCAACCGTCGCTGCACGCGCGCGACCCTGATGTTGGGAGAGCTCGAAGCCAAAGTCGGCGCTGGCGGAAGGGCAATCGAAATCTGGCAGACCATCGAGCAGCAGAACCCCATGTTCCTCTCCCTCGCCGCCGAGAAGATGATGGAGACTTATCGCGAGTCGGGGCGCGAGCAGGTCGGCATCGATCTGTTGCGCGCCTACCTCGAACGCCACGCCTCGCTCGATTTGCTCGATGTCGTTTTCCAGGCGGAACTCAAGGCGCACGGCCCCGAGGCCGCCTACGCGCTGGTGCGCGCCGAACTGCGGCGCAACCCAACCCTGCTTGGACTCGACAAGTTGCTCGAGGCGCAGATCCTGCTCGCGCCGGCGGAGAAGCGCGCCGATCTCGAACTGATCAAGAACCTCATCCACAACCACACGCGGCGCGTGGCGCGCTATCGCTGCGAGGACTGCGGCTTCAAGGCGCGCCAGTTCCACTGGCGCTGCCCGGCCTGCGGCGGCTGGGAAACCTTTCCGCCGCGCCGCGCCGAGGAATTCGACATCCAGCCATGATCATGGAACTGCCCGATACCCGTAAGGCCCGCGTCCTCGTCGTCGGCGACGTCATGCTCGACCGCTACTGGTTTGGCGAGGTGTCGCGCATCTCTCCCGAAGCGCCGGTACCCATCGTCAAGGTCGAGAAGAGCGAGGAACGTCCGGGCGGGGCGGCCAACGTCGCCCGCAACATCGCCGCGCTCGGCGCCCGCGTCGCGCTGCTCTCGGTGGTCGGCGCCGACGAGGCCGGGCTGGCGCTGGCGCGGCTGTTGGCCGATTCGACCATCGACGCCAGTCTGCACGAGGACGCGCAGCTCAATACCACCGTCAAGCTGCGCGTGATCGGTCGCCAGCAGCAACTGCTGCGCATCGACTTCGAGAATGCCCCGGCCCACGAGGTGCTGCGGGCCAAGCTGACCGAATTCCGGCAGCGCATCGACGACTGCGACGCGGTGATCCTGTCCGATTATGGTAAAGGCGGGCTGGCGCATATCACCGAGATGATCCGCATCGCGCGCGAACATGGCAAAGCGGTGCTGGTCGACCCCAAGGGCGACGACTGGAGGCGCTACGCCGGCGCCAGCATCATCACGCCGAACCGCGCCGAACTGCGCGAGGTGGTCGGCCGCTGGGCGAATGAAGACGACCTGGCGGCGCGCGGTGCGAAGCTGCGCGGCGAGCTCAACCTGGAGGCCCTGCTGCTGACGCGCTCAGAGGAAGGCATGAGCCTGTTCACCGCCGACGGCGTCAGGCACGAACCGGCGCGCGCGCGCGAGGTCTATGATGTCAGCGGCGCGGGCGACACCGTAATCGCCACGCTGGCAGTGATGCTGGCCAGCGGCCGGTCGCTGGCCGAGGCGATGCACTGGGCCAACCGCGCCGCCGGCGTCGTGGTCGGCAAGCTCGGCACCGCGACCTGCTCGCTCGATGAATTGAAAGGCTGATCATGTATTACGTCGTTACCGGCGCCTGCGGGTTCATAGGCTCCAACCTGGTGAAGGCCCTCAACGACCGGGGCATCACGGAGATCATCGCCGTCGATAACCTTGCCAGGGCCGACAAGTTCAGGAACCTGGTCGACTGCGAGATTGCAGACTACCTCGACAAGCATGAGTTCCTTGAACGCCTGCAGCATGGCGAATTCGACGGTTCGGTCGAGGCGATCCTTCATGAGGGCGCCTGCTCTGACACGATGGAGACCGACGGCCGCTACGTGATGGAAAACAACTTCCGCTATTCCTGCGCGCTGCTTGATTTCTGCCTCGACCACGAGGTGCAGTATCTCTACGCCTCGAGCGCCGCGGTGTATGGCGCGGGACGCGTGTTCCGCGAAGCGCGCGAGCACGAAGGGCCGCTCAACGTCTATGGCTACTCGAAATTCCTTTTCGACCAGGTGGTGCGCCGCCGTCTCGCGAGCGCCGACTTTGTCTCGCAGGTCGCAGGCTTCCGCTATTTCAACGTCTATGGCCCGCGCGAGCAGCACAAGGGGCGCATGGCCTCGGTGGCCTTCCATCATTTCAATCAGTACCGGGCAACCGGCAAGGTCCAGCTGTTCGAAGGCTGCGACGGCTACGCCAACGGTGCGCAGAGCCGCGACTTCGTCTATATCGACGACGTCGTGAAGGTGAATATGTTCTTTCTCGACCATCCCGAGAAATCCGGCATCTTCAATCTCGGCACCGGCCGCGCCCAGCCTTTCAACGACATTGCCCACGGCACCGTCAATGCCTGCCGCGCGCTCGCCGGCGAACCGCCGCTGGCGCTCGCGGACATGGTAGCGCAGGGCATTATCGAATACATCGCTTTCCCCGCAGCCCTGAAGGGCAAGTACCAGAGCTTCACCCAGGCCGACGTCTCGGCCGTGCGCGCTGCCGGATACGCAGATGAATTCGACACCGTCGCCGCGGGCGTGACGAAATACGTCCGGCATCTGGCGGGCCGATGAAAACCGTCACGCTGGAATCCACCGTGGGCAACACCCCGCTGGTGCGCCTGCCGCGCCTGCCGGGCGATGAAAACGCGCGCCGCAACAATGTCATTCTCGCCAAGCTCGAAGGCAACAATCCGGCCGGCTCGGTGAAGGACCGCCCCGCGCTGTCGATGATCCGGCGCGCCGAGGAGCGCGGCGAGATCAGGCCGGGCGACACGCTGATCGAGGCCACCTCGGGGAACACCGGGATCGCGCTGGCCATGGTCGCCGCGATGCGCGGTTACCGGATGATCCTCGTCATGCCGGAAAACCAGAGCGTCGAACGGCGCCAGAACATGAAGGCCTATGGCGCCGAACTCGTGCTGACGCCGCGCGAGGCGAGCATGGAAGGCGCACGCGACATGACCGAGCGCATGGTGAAGGAAGGCCGGGGCATCATGCTCGACCAGTTTGCCAATCCGGACAACCCGCGCGCCCACTATGAGACGACGGGGCCGGAAATCTGGCGCGACACCGACGGCCGGGTGACACACTTCGTCTCCAGCATGGGCACCACCGGCACCATCATGGGTTGCTCGCGTTACTTCAAGGAAATGAATCCCGCCATCTGCATCGTCGGCTGCCAGCCGGAACAGGGTGCGCAGATTCCCGGCATCCGCAAGTGGCCGCAGGAATATCTGCCGAAAATCTGCGACTTCTCGCGCATCGATCGTCTCGAACTCGTGGGTCAGGTCGATGCGGAGGACATGACACGGCGGCTGGCGGCCGAGGAGGGCATCTTCTGCGGCATCTCTTCGGGCGGGGCGATGGCGGTGGCGCTGCGCATCGCCGCCGAAGTCGAGAACGCCGTGATCGTCGGCATCGTCTGCGACCGCGGGGATCGCTACCTGTCCACTGGCGTGTTCCCGTCGTGACTCCGGTGCTCGGCTTCGACATCGAAACGATCCCGGACGTCGCGGGACTGCGCAAGCTCCATGAACTGCCGATGACGCTCGCCGACGCCGAGGTGGCCGAATTCGCCTTCCAGAAGCAGCGGGCGAAGAATGGTTCCGATTTCCTGCCGCTGCACTTGCAGCGCGTGATCGTGATCTCCTGCGCTATGCGCAACGCCGAGGGCTTCAGGGTCTGGTCTCTCGCCGAGCCGAAGTCGGGCGAGGGGGAAATCATCCAGCGTTTCCACGACGGCATCGGGAAATACACCCCCAACCTCGTTTCCTGGAACGGCGGCGGCTTCGACCTGCCGGTGCTGCACTACCGCGGCCTGATCCACGGTGTCGCGGCCCCGCGCTACTGGGATCTCGGCGAGAATGACCGCGACTTCAAGTGGAACAACTACATCAGCCGCTACCACACGCGCCACCTCGACCTGATGGACCTGCTGGCGCTCTACCAGCCGCGCGCCAATGCGCCGCTAGACGAGCTGGCCAGGCTGATGGGCCTGCCCGGCAAGCTGGGCATGGACGGTAGCGCGGTCTGGGGCGCCTGGCTGGCCGGCGAGATCGACGCGATCCGCAACTACTGCGAGACCGACGTCGTGAACACCTACCTGGTCTATCTGCGCTTCCAGCAGATGCGCGGCCAGCTAACCGCCAAGGCCCACGCTGAGGAAGTCGCCTTCGTGCGCGGCGAACTGGCGGGAAACGACGCGCCACACTGGCGCGAATTCCTGGCTGCCTGGTAGTCTTCGGCGCGCGGGGTATGCGGGTTTCGAGCATCTGGCGGAGACGGAGGGATTCGAACCCTCGATGCAGGTTTTGCCCGCATGCTCCCTTAGCAGGGGAGTGCCTTCGACCTCTCGGCCACGTCTCCGCAATGCGCGCATGATACGTGCGCTCCATTTGGCGGTCAAATCACGGCAATCAAGCAATTCCGGGGACGAGTCTCCCGCAATATCTTGTCGACCGTGTTGCGTAGCAAAAGATGGGCGCAAAATTGGTAGCATCCGCGGGTCAATCCAATTTGCTGTGGAGCTGTCATGGATATCAACCGAGTAGGGAAATTCGAGGCGTTGAAGATCGTCAATGACTTCGATCAGGCGCTGATTGAAATGTTTGGGCTAAACATGACGGACGCACACATCATGCGCTTCGATGCGCTTGCCGCGTTCGCGGAAACCGGTAACGTCAAAAAGGCGGCGGAACTGCTCGGGCTGCAGCGTGGCTTGAGGCCAATCGAAAAACCCGCCACCTGATGGCGGCATCGCTCCGATCTGGCAGCTTTATTTAACATAATGCTGATTATGCGAATCAAGTGTCGCTTGTATAACCGAAACAAAAGGTGTATTAATAGGCCTATAAGACGGCTGTATCGAACAATCGACAGAGAGTGTGCCTGGCATGAGCGATCACATCGACGCCAGCGAACAGGGCGGCATGGCTGCCGACGAGCAATGGTTTCGCATGCTGCTCAATGCGGCCGTCGACCCGGCGCGCATCATGGAAGCACGCCTGCGGCTGGCCAGCAGCATCATGGAGAGCACCAGCGAAGGCATTCTGGTCACCGACGAACGCGGCTCCATCATTGCCGTCAATCCGGCTTTCAGCCACATCACCGGCTATAGCCCCGGCGAAGCCATCGGCAATAAGCCGAGCCTGCTCAAGTCCGACCATCATCCGCCCTCCTTCTACGAGGAACTCTGGAACGCGCTGCTGACCGAGGGACGCTGGAAAGGCGAGATCTGGAACCGTCACAAGAACGGCACTGCCTATCCGGTCCTGCAGACGATCAATCGCATCGCGGCGCACGACGGCATGCCGGCCTGCTATGCCTCGGTGTTCCACGACATCACCGCCTTCCATCGGGCCAACGAACGCTTCCAGTATCTCGCTTTCCACGACGCGCTGACCGGCCTGCCAAACCGCGCGCTGTTCCATGAACGGCTGGCGCATGCCATCGAACGTTCGCGCCGGGACAGCCTGCCGCTCGCCTTGATCTTCATCGACCTCGACGGCTTCAAGGAAATCAACGACCGCTGCGGCCACGACATCGGCGACCTGCTGCTGCGCGAGATTGCTCAACGCATCCGTCATAGCCTGCGGCGCGCGACCGACACAGTGGCCCGACTCGGCGGCGACGAGTTCCTGATCCTGATGGAAGATCTCGGGGAAGGCGGACTTCCGCACGAGCTGGCCGCCGAAATCATCGCCGCCATCGCGCTGCCGGTCAAACTGCGCGACCACGTCGTGACCGTCGGCGCATCGATGGGCGTGGCCTGTTTTCCCGAGGACAGCCGCGATGCCGCGGGGCTGATGAAATGCGCCGACCTCGCGATGTATGCCGCCAAGGCGGCGGGCAAGAACTGCTACTGCCGCTTCACCGATGACCTGTGGCCAGCGCGCAGCTGAACGAAAAATCCCGAGTGCGTTTGTAAGAAATCTGGCCCATGCTCCGACCAATGGGCGCAATCCCTTGCACACCCCTCAACCACCACAGGAGACACACCATGAAAAAGAAAACCACCCTTGCCCTTGCCGCCGGCGCCGCCTTCGTCGCCACCACCGCATTCGCCCCGCTCGCCAGCGCGGCCGACAATCCCTTCGGGATGGCCAAGCTCGACAGCGGCTACCAGCTGGCCCAGGCCGACAAAAAGGCCGATGGCAAGTGCGGCGAAGGCAAATGCGGCGGGGCCAAGAAAGTCGACGACAAGAAGAAGGACGGCAAATGCGGCGAAGGCAAGTGCGGCGGCGACAAAAAGGCAGCCGACGACAAGAAGAAGGACGGCAAGTGCGGCGAAGGCAAATGCGGCGGGACCAAGAAGTAAATCCCCATGTCTGACACCGCCCTTCACGGTGCCGGCCTCGGCTTCAGGCGGGAACTGATTCCCGACCTGAAGGCCGGGGTGCCGTCCTCGATCGGGTTCTTCGAGCTGGCCCCGGAAAACTGGGCCGGCATGGGCGGCCGTTCGGCGAAGGACCTGCGCCATTTCACCGAGCGCCATCCCTTCGTCTGCCATGGCCTGTCGCTCGACCTCGGCGGTCCGCGCCCGCTCGATATCGAGCTGCTCAAACGCATCCGGCGCTTCATGCGCGAACACGGCATGCGCCTCTACACCGAACATCTTTCGTGGTGCGGCGACGACGGCCACCTCTACGACCTGCTGCCGATTCCCTGCAGCGGCGATGCCGTGAAGTGGGTCGCCGGCCGCATCCGCCAGGCGCAGGACCTCCTCGAAATGAAGATCGGCATCGAGAACGCCTCGTACTACGTCGCCCCGCCGGGCGCGGAGATGAACGAAACCGAGTTCATCCGCGCGGTGATCGGGGAAGCCGATTGCCTGCTGCACCTGGACGTCAACAATGTCTATGTCAACAGCGGCAATTTCGGCTTCGACCCGCTCGCCTTCATCGACGCGCTGCCGCTCGAACGCAGCTGCTACCTGCACATGGCCGGCCACTACGTCGAGCCGGACGGCATCCGCGTCGATACCCACGGCGCCGACGTGATCGACCCGGTCTGGCAGCTGCTCGACGCGGTTTATGCGCGCGTCGGCCCGCTGCCGACCTGTCTCGAACGCGATTTCAACATCCCGCCGCTGGGCGAACTGGCCAGCGAAGTCGCGCAGATTGCCGCCGCGCAGCGACGCGCCACCCAACTTCGCGAGGCCGCCTGATGCCCCCTGCTCTCCAATTTCAGGAATTCCAGCGCGACTTTGGCCGCCACCTGCGCGACCCGCGCAAAGCCGCGCGTCCGGCCGGCGTGCCCGCGCGCCGCGCCGCAATCTACGCCGACCTGCTGTTCAACAACCTCACCGGCTTCCTCGACGCCTGCTATCCGGTCACGCGCAGCGTGCTCGGCGCAACGCGCTGGCGCCGTCTCCAGCGCGCCTTCTTCCGCGCGGCGCGCTGCCATACGCCTTACTTCCGCGAGATTCCGCGCGAGTTCCTCGACTGGCTGCCCGCCGACACGGGCCCGCGCTGGCTCAGGGAACTGGCGCATTACGAGTGGGTCGAGCTGGCGCTCGACGTGATGGACGCGCCAACGCCCGCCCACGCTCCGGCCGGCGACCTGCTGGCCGGCATTCCGGTACTCGCGCCGGCGCTGATGAATCTCGCCTACGCCTGGCCGGTGCAGCACATCGGACCGGACTACCGGCCGCGCCAGCCGCGGCCCGCCCATCTGCTGGTGTATCGGGACGCCGCCGACGAGGTGCAATTCGTCGAGCTGAACCCCGTCAGCGCGCGCCTCGTCGACCTGCTGCTGGAGGGGCGACAGAGCAGCCGCGCCGCCTGCGCCGCCATCGCCGCCGAACTCGGCCATGCCGATCCGCAGGCGGTGATCGCCCATGGCGCAGCCTTGCTGGCTGAATTGCGCGCCGCCGGCGCCATTCTCGGAGTCAAACCATGAAAAAGCTCATCGGCAAACTGATCCTCGCGGGACCGGGACGCCTCTCCATCGACGCGCTGATCCGGCGTAGCATGCGCGGATGAACTCCGCCGGTGAACTCGCCCCTCAGTTGGCCAAGTTCCGTCCCGACCTGCTGCGCTTCGCCCGCCTGCAGCTGCGCGACGACCCGCTCGCGGAGGATGTCGTGCAGGAGGCGATGATCGCCGCGCTCGCCGGCAGGCGGGATTTCGCCGGGCGTTCCGCGCTGAAGACCTGGGTGTTCTCGATCCTCAAGAACAAGATCATCGATGCCATCCGCAGCCGCGAGCGCACCGTCAATCTCTCGGCGCTGTCCGGGGAGGAAGAGGCGTTCGAGGAGGCCTTCGACCGTCTGTTCAAGGCCAACGGCCACTGGCAGCGGGACCATCGTCCCGGCGATTGGGGCGATCCCGAGGAAACGCTGCGGCAGGCGCAGTTCTGGCAGGTTTTCGACGCCTGCCTCAACCACCTCCCGGAAAACACGGCGCGCGTGTTCATGATGCGCGAGCTGCTCGAATTCGAGGTCGACGAGATTTGCACCGAGCTGCAGATCAGCTCCAGCAACTGCTACGTCATCCTGCACCGGGCGCGCAACAACCTGCGCGGCTGCCTCGAACGCAGCTGGTTCGGCCCCGGAGAGTCATGATGTTGAGCTGCAAGGAAGCCACCCACGTGATGTCCGCCGCGCATGAACGCGAACTGGGCCTGCGCGAACGCATCGCGCTGCGCCTGCACCTGCTGATGTGCCGGGGTTGCCGGAACTACGAACGGCAGATGGACTTCCTGCGTCGCGCCTGCGGCCGCGTCGGGACTTCGACCGCGGATGACAAGGCGAGCGGGGATTGAGAAAACTCGGCGCTGACAGGACGGCGCTTCCTGGGGTAATCTGCGCGCTTCGTTTTCCATAGCCGGTCAATGCCATGTTGCAGCATGTCCTGATGTTCCTGCTCGGTCTGGCCGCCCTGGTGGCGGGCGCCGAACTCCTGGTGCGCGGCGCCGGCCGCCTGGCCCTGAGCCTGGGCATTACGCCCCTGGTGGTCGGCCTGACGGTCGTCGCCTTCGGCACCAGCGCCCCGGAGATGGCCGTCTCGATCGACGCGGTGATGGTCGGAAACGACGACATCGCCGTCGGCAACGTCGTCGGCAGCAATATCGCCAACATCCTGGTGATCCTGGGGATTTCCGCCCTCATCACCCCGCTCCTGGTCCACGAGCAGATCATCCGCCAGGAAATTCCGATCATGATCGGCGTCAGCCTCCTGCTCATCGTGATGGCCATGGACGGCAACTTGGGCATGATCGAGGGCATCGTCCTCTTCGCGCTGCTCGTGGTCTATACCGCGTTCCTCGTCATCCAGTCGCGCCGGGCGAACCGGGCGACGCAGGAAGAGTTCTCCCACGAGTTCCCGACCGCCCAGGCGAGCCGATGGGATGCCCACTGGAGCGTTCAGGGGCTGCTCATCGTGGCCGGCCTGGGGCTGTTGGTGCTGGGAGCCGACTGGCTGGTCGACGCCTCCGTGGCGACTGCGCGCATCTTCGGAATCAGCGACCTGGTGATCGGACTCACCATCGTGGCCGTGGGCACCTCGATGCCGGAAATCGCCACCTCGCTCGTCGCCGCCATCCGGGGCGAGCGCGACATCGCCGTCGGCAACGTCGTCGGCAGCAACATCTTCAACATCCTGGGCTGCCTGGGGCTCTCGGCCGCCATTTCGGGCGACGGCATCGTCGTTTCCGAGGCGGCGCGCAACTTCGACGTATGGGTGATGCTGGCCGTGGCCCTCGTCTGTCTGCCGATCGCCCTTACCGGACGGGAAATCGCCCGCTGGGAAGGCGCCTTGTTCATCGGCTACTACGCGGCCTACGTCACCTATCTCATCCTCGCCGCCCAGCAGCACGCCCAGCTGCAGGCCTTCTCGGCCGTGATGCTCACCTTCGTTCTGCCCCTGACGGTGATCGGTCTGATCGTTTGCTTCGTGCGCGCCAATCATCTTTCCCGACCTTCCTGACCGGGCATCGGGACGACCGGAGCCGAGGCCCGGTCATCCCCGGCGAAGTTACTTCAGCGTGAGGACGAACTGCACCAGCGTCTTGATGTCGGCGTCCTTCACCGTCGCATTGGGGGGCATGGGTATCGGCCCCCAGACGCCCTTGCCGCCCTTCTTCACTTTGGTGAGCAGCATGGCCTCGGCATCGGCCTGACCGCCATACTTCTTGCCGACTTCCTTCCATGCCGGGCCGACGAGCTTCTTGTCGAGCTGATGGCAGGCGAGGCAGCCGTTCTTCTGGGCGATGACCATCGCCTCGGCCTCGGTAACCGCGGCCGAGGCGCCGCCCGCCAGCAGGCAGCCGGCGGCGGCAAGCGTGATTACGATTGTTTTCATGCGGTTTCCTTTCCCGTTCAAACGATGTGACGCGGCTTCAGGCTCATGCGGCTCAGGTCGGTCTTGTATTCCGACTCGCCCACCTTGGTCAGCGTGCCGCGGCCGAGCTTATAGCGGTAGTTGTTGGTGACCGGGTCGGGCACGGCCGACACCACCGCGTTCGCCATCGACTTCGGCGTGTTGAAGTTCGACTGGGTGATCCCCTCCTTCATCTCGTCCGAGACGATGGCCACCGCCCTGAACTTGCCCGCCGTCGTCTTGATGTGGCCTTCCTTCAGCAGATTGTTGAAGTTGAGGTCGGCGTCGAGCACGCCCTGCGGCTGGCCAGTCTGGACATAGACGGTGTCATTGACGATTTCTACCCAGTCGCCCGATTCGATTCCCCGCTTTTTGGCGTCGTTCGGGTGGATCAGGATGAAGTTGTCGGGCCAGCGCTGGTGCAGGTAGGGCTTGCGACGGTCATCGAAGGCCGACTGCCAGGTCTCGTTCACCCGGCCGTTGGTCACCCACAGCTCGTCTTTCTCGGTGCGCGGCTTGACGGCGTCGAAGAACTGGATCCAGCCGGGGAACTTCCACGGGGTCTTGAGCAGGATCGCCTTGCCGGTGAACGTGTTGAAACTGTGGAGAAAATGGCCGTGCACCTCGCTGCCTTCCATTTCTCCCCAGTCGTTGGCGGGGTCGTGCAGGCGCTGGGTGCCGACGAGCTTGCCCTCCTTCACCCGGATCGGGGTCTGGATGCCGGTGGTGCCCAGGGAGCGCAGCAACTCGTGCCCCTTCAGGCCCCGGCTCTTCGCCATCTGGACGAGCGGTTCGTAATTGAGCACGCCGCCGCGACCGAAGCGGGCCGCTTCCTCGAAGACGTCGTTGGAGGTCTTCCACGAGTAACTGCCGTCGACGGTGAAACCCATCTTGTCGGCGAACTTCATCACCGCCCACCAGTCCGGCCTGGCCTCGCCCGGTGGGTCGTAGAACCGGGAATAGAGGCGCAGGCGGCGCTCGGAGTTGCAGCGGGTGAGGTCGTCCTCGCCCCAGGTGGCGGCCGGCAGCACAAAGTCGGCGAACTCGGTGCCGACCGGCTCGCAGGGATAGATGTCGGAATCGACCATCACCATGCCGCCCGAATCGACGCGCCGCTTCAGGGTCTGGAAAATCGCCGCGCGGTCGAGACTGGTGATCTGGTGCGGGCTGCCGTTGGTCAGCTCCCTCATTCTCGCGCCGAGGGCGTCGGAGGCCATCATCGCCGCCACCCAGGTGGTGCCGAACACCCAGGCGAACTTGATCTCGCCCACCATCAGCCAGCGATCCAGGTTGAAATCCTTCTTGCGCCGTCCCGGATATTTCTCGGGGGAAAGCCAGCCGGAGCCGCCGCCGGCGCCCATCCAGCCGCGCTGGTGGCCGCCGCCGCGCGAGATCATGCGGCCGGGGCGGTTGCCCGAGCCGCAGATCAGGCCCAGCGCCGCGAAGGAAGCGGTGTTCATGTAATTGTTCGACCAGTAGTTGCCCTTCTCGCACATGAAGGAGGCCTTCGGCCGCTGGCCATTTACGGGCTTGGCGAGCCATTCGGCGGCGAGGCGGATCTTCTCGGCCGGGATGCCGGTGATCTGGGCCGCGACCTCGAGCTTGGACTCCTCCTGCGCGACGATGAATTTCCGATAGTCCTCCCAGTCGCTTTGCCAGGCGCCCCAAGTGGTGCGCCACTGCCAGCCGGTGTTGCGGGTGCCGCGGCCGTAACCGGAATCCACCTCCCAGGGTTTGGCGATCCAGCGGTCGATGAACTCCTGATCCTGCCAGCCGTTTTCGATGATGATGCGCGCCAGGGCCAGGTGCAGCACCGTGTCGGTGCCGACATTGATCGGCAGCCACATCCCGCGATTGTTCGCTTCGGCCCACGCCACGCCCACGGTCTTGTGGGGTGTGACGAAAATCAGCTTGGCGTCGCCGGGCATCATCCACTGGGTGAACAGCGTGGTCTTGGTTTCATACGGATCGACGCCGGAGAGGAAACCCACGTCGGCCAGGCGCCAATCCTCGTAGCAGGACGAAAACGAGTCGATGCCGGCATCGTCCATGCCGGTCGCGTCGTTGGTGGCGGCGCACTTGTCGTGCGGCGCGACGGACGGCGTGCCGATGCTGGTCATCGCCAGCTTGGTGATGGCGTAGGTGTTCTCGAAATACTGGTAGGAATACATTTTTACCGCCCAGCTGTGCTCGCCGTGCTGGGTCAGCACGTATTTCGAGATGTCGGCCATCGCCTCGGTTGCCAGATCCCACGAGACGCGCGTGAGTTTTCCATTGACGCGGATCATGGGGTGGAGCAGCCGCTCGCGCGTCGGGGTGTCCGGGTTGTAGCACTTCTGGCCCAGCGTGCCGCCGCGGATCGAATGGTCGCCGCCGACGTTGACCACCTTCGTGTCCTTGTCGGGCACGATCACGACGTGGTGCGGTTTGCCCCGATGGGTGACGATGTTGTGCTGGGTCGGACTGATCCAGGCGGTCATCATGTTCGGGTGGGGAAAATCGGTCTTCAGGGCGTTCTGGCTCGCAGCCATGCCCCCTTCCCGGCCGACCGGCCAGCGATAAACCTTGTAGCCGCAGGCGATGGTGCAGTAGTCGCAGGCGGTGGTCAGCACCTCGGCATCACGGGGCGGCAGGGGGATGCGGTCCGCGGGAATGAAACGTTCGCTCTTGCTCATGTCTTCTCTCCTCAAGCCCGTTTGGCGGTCATGGCGGCATAGCCATACACGAGGCCTTGCACGCCGACGGCGTAGATGTCGTCGCCCTGCACCTCCAGCACGATCTGCGGCAGGCTTGCGGTGGCCTGGCCCGAAATCACCATGCCGTAACGTGTCAGGTCGAAGGTGGTCAGATGCAGCGGACAGGGGCCGAGCGCCTGATGGGCGTCCTTGTAGGTGCCGTCCAGCGGCCCGCCCATGTGCGGACACTGCTGGTTGAACGCCACGATGTCGCGCTCGGGGCCGCTGCCGCCACCGGCCCGGACGCCGAGTTTGACGAGGACGTTACGCACGTTCGGGTAGGGATAGTTGAAATTGACCGGCGCCCCCTTTTTCAGGGCGGACAGGCTGCCGATCTTCACTTTCGGGTAGCTGGCCCGCAGGGCATGCAGGGGCGCGGCCATGAGCTCGCCAGGCAAGCCGACGGCGGCCAGCGTCACCATCGCTCCGCCGGCCAGCAGGAACTGCCGGCGGCTCATGCACTGACGATCTCTCTCATGCTCGGGGTCGGGGCGTTCGGCGTGCGCCTGAATGGTTTTTTCAGTCATCTTGAGTCTCCTTTATTTCAGGGTCATTGCCGGCGCAGCGGGAGGTGGAAGGGGCTGGTAATCGCCGGGCAGCTTCGGGTCGTCGTGGATCAGCGGCTCGTCCATCGACAGGGCCTCGAGGAAGGCGATCAGCTCCTTCTTCTCCTGCACGGAGAGCTTCAGGGGCTTGACCAGCGGGCTCTTGTTCTGCACCGTGCCACCGCCCTTGTCGTAGAAATCGACCACCTCGGCGAGTGTGGCGAAGATGCCGTTGTGCATGTAGGGTGCGGTGTATTTGAGTTCGCGCAGGGACGGCACGCGGAACTTGCCGATGTCACCAGGATTCTTGGTGACGAAAAACAGCCCGGCATCCCCGGTGGCGTTGCGATAGACCGCCTCCGGCACGCCTTTCTGGTAGTGCTGCCAGCGGTGCGTGACCTGGGTGAGCGGATCGTCCCGGAAACCCGGATGGGGCGGCACCCCGGTGGCGTGGAACTGCTGGTTGGAAGCGAGCGGACCGTTGTGGCACTGGATGCAGCCGGCCTTACCGTGAAAGAGCGCCATGCCCCGCTTCTGACTGGCATTGAGGGCCTGCTTGTCGCCCTTGACGAAACGGTCGAAAGGCACCTTTCCGGCATCCGAGACGACCGTTCGCTGGTAGGCGGCGACCGCACGCCAGGCGTCATTGATGCGCGGCCATTCAGTGCCGAACACCTGCCGGAATTCCGCGACGTATTCCGGCAGGAAACGCAGGCGCATCTCCATCACCGAATCGTCGCCGTTGCCGGCGACCGAGCCGCCGGCGGCGGCAGGGGCCTGAGCCTCGAGGCTGGTCACCGAACCCTCCCAGAATAGCTTGTTGTAGTAGGCCGAGTTCAGGATCGTCTGGGAGTTGCGCCAGTGCTTGGTGCCGGGATAGCCGCGCGAGAGTTGCCCGCCGTCGCCCCAGCCCAGTGCGGGCAGGTGGCAGGAAACGCAGGGCATCGAGTTGTCGCCGGAAAGCCGGTTCTCCCAGAAAATCTTTTTCCCGAGGGCGATCTTCTCCGGCGTGTTCGGGTTGTCCTGCGGGATCGGCGGCGGCGGCAGCGGGCCGAGCCTCGGATACTTGTCGGCGGCGGCGGCCGAACAGGCCAGCAGGAGCGCGCCGGTCAAAAGGGTGCAGCGAAGTTTCATGTTCGGCTCCTCAGTTCTTGCCGTAGGCGGTCCAGACCTGCAGGTCGGGCTGGCCGGGATCCTTGACGATGACGGGGTCGCCCGAGAGCGACAGCAGGAAGGACTTGATCGCCTGTTTCTCGGCGGACGACAGACTCAGCGGCTTCAGCGCCGAACCGCCCCCGCCGCCCCTGTCGTAGAAGTCGATGACTTCATCGAGGGTCGAGAACACGCCGTTGTGCATGTAGGGCGCGGTGTATTTCAGGTCGCGCAGCTGGGCGGTCCTGAACTTGCCCAGGTCGCGCTTGTTCTTGCTGATGGCATAGTGACCGACATCGGTGCGGGCGTTCATGTAATTGGGCATGCCGGAAGTCGAGTAATGCCGCAGCATGGTGATGGTGCGCAGCGGATTCTTCAGCACCTCCGGGTGTTCGGGCACGCCGGTGCGATGCAGATTGCCGTCCGATCCGATCGGGCCGTGATGACAAGCCACGCAGCCGGCCTTGCCCCGAAACAGCGCATAGCCGTTCTTCTGCTCGGCGGTGAGCGCGTTTTCATCGCCCTTTTTGAACCGGTCGAAAGGCGCGTTGACGGTTTCGAGCGTGCGGATGAACTCGCCGATGGCGCTATAGACACGCATGCCGTTGATGTCGTCCTTGCGCCATTTCGCCCACATTTCCCGGTATTCCGGCACCTGCTTGAGGCGCTCCTGCATCAGGCGCGAATCCATGTTCATGGTGTGCGACTCGGTGATCATGTCGCGCGCCAGGGTGCCGGCGTCGGCGCCGTCCAGTCGCCCGTCCCAGAGGAAACGCCGTTGGTGTCTGGCATTGAGCACCGTGGGCGCGTTGCGGAAATACTCCATCGACGGATAACCGGTCGACAGCGCCTGGCCGTCGCCCCAGCCCTTCTCGGGATTGTGGCAAGTCGCGCAGGACACGCCCCAGTCGCCGGAAAGTCGATTGTCGAAGTAGAAATACCTGCCCAACTCGATCATCGCGGCATTGCCCGGCTTGCTTTCCGGCATCGGCGCGAGATCGGGGCCGCTGCCTTGCGCCTGGGCCCCGCCCACGACGGCGACGAGACCCGCGGCCACGAGCGTCCTGCAAAATGCGTGCATGAAGTCCTCCTGTAGGCTCCGCGCGGGACGATCCCGCGCTGGACCCCTTCACGCACAGGCCGTGCCAGCCCGGAAAAGTCGGCGCTGGCGGGACGGCAGCGGTCACAAACTGACCGAAAATCCCAATCCTGACCGGTCAGGAAGTGACCGGGTTACTCGACATCGGCCTCACCGGCCTCGCGCAGCTTGTTGCGCAGGGTCAGCCGGGTGATGCCGAGGATTTCGGCAGCACGTGTCTTGTTTCCCGCACACTGGGCCATGATGCGCCGGATGTGGGCGAGTTCGACGGCGGCAAGCGTGGCCGGCGGAACATCGGCTGAGAACAAAAAAATCGGCGCTGGCGGGACGGCGCCCGATATTTCCGCCGGGAGCTGACCGGCCGACAACGCGCCGTTTTCGCACAGGATCACCGCCCGCTCGATCACGTTACGCAGCTCGCGCACGTTGCCGGGCCACGCATACGCCGCCAGCAGGCCCTGGACATCGGCGGGCAGTTCGGGGGGCGCGATGCCCATCGCGCGCGCGCTGGCGAGTACGAATTCACGGGCCAGCGGGGGAATGTCGTCGCGTCGGGCGCGCAGGGGAGGCACCTCGATGGCGCCGACGTTGAGGCGGTAATACAGGTCCTCGCGGAACGTCCCGACCTTGACCATTTCCGGCAGGTTGCGGTGGGTGGCCGCGACGAAGCGCACGTCGACCTGGATCTCGCGGCTGCCGCCGACGCGCCGGAAACTTTGGGTTTCCAGCACGCGCAGCAACTTGGGCTGCAAGGCGAGCGACAAATCGCCGATCTCGTCGAGGAAGAGCGTCCCGCCGTCGGAAAGTTCGAGCAGGCCGCGCTTTTGCTGCTTCGCGTCGGTGAAGGCCCCCTTCTCGTGGCCGAACAATTCGGACTCCATCAGACCCTCGGGCAGGGCCGAGCAGTTGAGCGTCACCCACGGCCCGGCGGCACGCGAAGACTGGCAGTGGATGGCCCGCGCGACACGCTCCTTGCCCGAGCCCGACTCGCCATGGATCAGCACCGGCACGCGCGACGCTGCGGCGATCTTCTGGGTCACGCGCATCAATTCGCGGCAGGCCGGACTTTCGCCCGACAGCCCCTCATGAGTGCAGGCGCCGGATTGGGCGCGCCGCCAGGCGACCTCGCGGCGCAGCGAACGCGTTTCGAAGGCGCGGGCGACGAGTTCGCGCAGATCTTCGAGATCGAAGGGTTTGTTGATGTAGTCGTAGGCGCCGGCCTTGAGGGCGGCCACCGCCGTGCGGACTTCGGGAAAGGCCGTCATCATCACCAGCAGGGCCTCGTCGTCGATCTCGCGCAGGCTGCCGATCAGCCCCAGGCCGTCGCCATCGGGCAGGCGCAGATCGAGCAGGACCAGCCCGTAGCGCCGCTGGCGGGCGAGCGCCAGCGCAGCGGCGACCGTTTCGGCGGCATCGACGGCAAACCCCAGACGGCCGAGAAAGCTGGCCAGGGCAATACGCAAGGTCGCGTCGTCTTCGACGATGAGGATGGCTTCGTTCATGGGCCGGTGGCGGCAGGAGCAGGCCAGCGCAATGCGAAGCAGGAACCTTGCCCGACGACGCTCTCAACCGTCAGCGTCGCGCCGTGCGCCTGGGCGATCTTGCGCACGATGGCCAAGCCCAGCCCGGTGCCGTCGGCGCGCGTGGTAAAAAATGGATCGAAGATGCGCGCCTGGACTTCCGGGGCCATGCCCACGCCCGTGTCGCGCACCGCGATCGTCACCGCATCGTCCGGCCCGGTTTTGGCCGTGATCGTCAGGCGACCGCCGGCGGGCATCGCATGCACCGCATTTACGGCCAGGTTGAGCAGCACCTGCTTGATCTGGGCCAGGTCTGCCCGCACCACCAGCGTCGGCGGAATGTCGGTGGCGATCTCGACGCCGTGGGTGCGGGCTTCCTTGCGGAGCCAGAACAGGACATCGGCGACGACTTCCGCCAGCGCCACGTCAACGGGTTTTGCCGTCTGCGGGGCCGCGAAGCCGTGAAAACTTCGGAGAAAATCGGCCAGCCGGTCGGTTTCGGCTTCGAGACGCTCGAGCGCCTCGGCCACGCCCCGGGGCAAGTCCTCCTCATATTGCAGCGCCTGGGTCACCGCCTTCATGCCGGCCAGCGGATTGCCGATCTCGTGGGCGATGCCCATGGTCAATTCGCCCAGCGTCGCGAGTTTTTCCATCTGGAACATCTGGCGGTCGAGCTCGCGGCGTTCATCCTGCTCGCGCTCGAGCTCTGCGGTACGGGCGCGCACCTCGTCCTCGAGCCGGTCGCGGTGCGCGGCCAGCGACTCGACCAGCAGCCGGATTCTTTCGGCCATCGCGTTGAACTTCTCGCCCAGGGCCGCGATCTCGTCATGCCCGCGAACCTCCACGCGATGCGAGAAGTCGCCCGCCGCGATGGCCTCGGATTCCCGACTCAGCGCATCCAGCGGTCCCAGCAGCCGACGCGTGATGGCATAGCCGCCCAGCGCCGTCGCCAGCAGGCAGATAGCCAGAATCGCATAGAGGGCGTGCAGGTTGAAGACCGACATGAACAGCTTTTCCTCGGGGACGCCGATGGCGATCACCCATTGCAGGCGCTCCTCGGCCGGATAGGCCGCGCCGAAACGGATCGTTGCATGGGCGATGATGGATTCGGCCGCCGCCAGCGCGCCATCCTTCTCAGCCAGCAACTGACCGACCGCCGCCTCGCCGAATTGCCCGACCAGGCTGCTCACCGGCGCCATGGCAAAACCGCCCGCATCGTCGGCGGTGCGGGTCAGATAGTGGCCCGAGCGGTCGAAGAGATAGGCCGTGCCGCCCCGCATCTGGGCCATCTGGCGGATCTGGTCGAGCAGGAAGTCGGCATGGAGATTGATGATGAGGATGCCCTCATTGACGGCGCTCGGCCCGGCGCCGACCGGCGTCGCGACGCGGATCACGGGGCGCTCGGGCAGTTCGATCCGGCCATGCTCGACATTGAGATCGAGCGGCGACACATAAAACTCGCCCGGCCTGCGTGCCATCGCCTCGCCGAAATAGTAGCGTTCGCCCTTGTTCTGCAACTGGTCGCGGGGCACGATAAAGACGCGCCCATCCTTCTTGTCAACCCGCACGATCTCGTGCCCGTCGGCGGCGAGATAGCGAATCTGGTAGATATGCGGATACGTCGCCGCAAGCGTCAGGTAATCGCGCTCCAGTCGGGTTGTGGCCGCATCGATGGCCTGGGGGTCCGTTTTCTGCCGGGCCTCGCGCAATTCCTCCAGCGACAGGGCGTCGGCCAGATACAGGAGTTCGGCGGCCAACTGGTCGAAGAAGCGCCCGACGCCCTGCGCGCGTACCGCGACTTCGTGCTGCAGATGATCGAGCGTCTCGGAACGCAAGGTATGCAGCGACACGTAAATGCCGATGGCGCCGGCGATGGCCGTGGGAATCACGGCCACCAGCAGGAAGGCGAGGTAGATGCGCCGCGCCAGTCCGCGCGCGGGGGGGTTCGGGAGCATGGCAAAGATCATAACCCCCGCCTGTCCGCGGGTGGGCGCATGGCGTTCTCGCGCGGAATGAATGCGCGATCAAGCGTCGGGCAGTTCCAGCGGCACGCCGCCCGGACAGACCCCGCGCGGAGACTCGCGCGTGGTGTCGATGCACCCGCCCTTGGCATAGACGCCTTTAGGATCGCGCAGGCGCATCATGCGTTCGAGGATGGCGCGGGTCTGCGCCGGATTGGCCTGCGTTGCCCGCACGCAGGCCGCCACCCGTTCCTCGTCCATCCACAGGTCGGCGCCGTTATCGCTGCATACGCCATCGCGCCAGTGATAGAGTTCGAGACACTTGCCGGAGAGGGTGTAGGGGCGCTCGCGCTGCCAGAAATTCGAAAACAGGCCGCCGCCCAAGGAGATGACCCAGGAACCCTCGTAACCCAGCACGTCGGATGACGCCCGATCGGGATTGCGGAACCACACCCGGTCCCCCGGCACGTAAAAGCGCGGTGGCAGGGGCGCCTCCATCGAACCGTATTCGTGCAGGAAAATGTCGTGGAAGCGCCCGGACTGGATCGCTCGTGTTTCCCATTGCTTCTGCAGCCGTGCCAGCAGGGCCGGATTGCACGCCTGCAACTCTTCGGCCAGTCCGAGCAGGATCACGTATTCGGTCGCCCGGTAGCAGGAAAACGCGTACATCTGGCCGGATACGTCGGGCTGGGTAGCCTTGCGCAGGGCGTCGATCAGCGCATGGCCGGGCCGCACGACAAAGCCGGTGTCCTCGTGATAGAGCCAGCAATCGGCCGGCCGCTCGGCGGCATCGCTGGTATCGAAGGCCAGCGCCGTGACGCGCGCGGCCTTGACGATGTTGCGCCGCACCCGGATCGCCGAGACCAGACCGTCGCAGCCGGCGAACTCCAGGACCACCGGGCTGCGCAGCAGGGCGAGCAGGATGAGGCGATCAAGATCCTCGTCGCTATGCTCCGGGTCGAGCCCCATGCGGGCGCACAGCGCGGTCGTGTCGGCATCGGGCGTCCAGGCGGGCGAACGGGCGTCGAGGATGATCGAGGCCCCGCCGGACGTGATACGGATGTCATCGCGGGAAGCCTCGTTCTCGAGATTCATTCGAGCCAGGCATTCGAGCAGGGCCTCCCCCTCGCGCACGGCCGCTTCCCGGCCCGCGCCCTTCAGGAACACCCCTCCCCGGCGCCCATCGTCATTTCCTGGCATGAAAGACGGCCCTCCCCTCTGGCGGTTGTCGTTCAAGCGGATCAAAAATCCTTCCCGACCTTTCCAGTATCCCACAGAAAGTCGGCGCCGGCGGGACGGCGCTCCGGCGGGCAGGTTCATATAATCGGCCCATGAAACCGCTCTCTCCCCTGCTCGATACCTTCGGCCGCCCGCTGCGCGACCTGCGCATCTCGGTGACCGACCGCTGCAATTTCCGCTGCGTCTATTGCATGCCCAAAACGGTGTTCGGCCGCGACTACCCCTTCCTGGCGCGCGCCGATCTGCTGTCCTTCGAAGAGATCGACCGCATCGCCCGGCGCTTCGCCGCACGCGGCGTGCAGAAGATCCGGCTTACCGGCGGCGAGCCGCTGCTGCGTCATGGCATCGAGACCCTGATCGGGAAACTCACGGCCATCGACGGGGTCGAGGTCACGCTCACCACCAATGGTTCCCTGCTGGAGAAGAAGGCCGCCCTCCTCGCCCGTGCCGGATTGCGGCGCGTCACGGTGAGCCTCGACGCGCTCGACGAGGCCGTATTCAAGCGCATGAACGATGCCGACTATCCGGCGGCGAAGGTGCTCGCGGGCATCGAGGCGGCGGCAGGCTCCGGACTCGCGCCGGTGAAGGTGAATTGCGTCGTCAAGCGCGGCGCGAACGACGACCAGATCCTGAAACTTGCGCGGCACTTCCGTCATTCCGGCCACATCCTGCGCTTCATCGAATACATGGACGTGGGCAGCAGCAACGGCTGGGCGCTCGACGAGGTCGTGCCCTCGGCCGAGGTGCTGCGCCTCGTGGGTGAAACCTTCCCGCTCGAACCCATCGACGCGAACTATCCCGGCGAGGTGGCGCAGCGCTGGCGTTACCGCGACGGCGCGGGCGAGATCGGCGTGATCTCCTCGGTGACGCGCGCCTTCTGCGACGGCTGCACGCGCATTCGCCTGTCCACCGAAGGCAGGCTTTACACCTGCCTGTTCGCCGGCGAAGGCCACGACCTGCGCGCCCTGCTGCGCGGCGGCGCCGACGACGCGGCGCTCGATGCGGCCATCGCCGCCATCTGGCAAGCCCGCGCCGACCGCTATTCCCAGCTTCGCATGGCGGCCACGGCCGGGCTCAGGAAGATCGAGATGTCCTACATCGGTGGGTAAGGAAGCCGTCACCGGCCTGATTCTGGCCGGCGGCGAAGGCCGGCGCCTCGGGGGCGCCGACAAGGGGCTGGTCGACTATCGGGGCCGCCCGCTCGTCGCCCACGCGATCGAGCGCTTCGCACCGCAGGTCGCAACGCTGATGATCAGCGCCAACCGCAACATCGAGAGGTATCGCCGCCTGGGTTACCCGGTCGTCACCGATGCCTGTGCAGACCGGCTGGGCCCGCTGGCGGGCATCGCGGCCGGCCTGCGCGCCTGCGAAACACCCTGGCTGGCGGTCTGTCCCTGCGATGGCCCGCAGCTGCCGGCCGATCTGGTTGGCCGGCTCCTCGCGGCAGTCGGAGACGCCCCGCTCGCCATCGCGGCGACGCCCGCAGGTCCGCAGCCCACCTTCATGCTCTGCCGGCGCGAGCTGCTGCCGGCGCTGGATGCCCGGATTTCCTCAGGCGAACGCGGGGCGCTGGCGTGGTGCAGAAGCCAGGGCGCCGTTCAGGTGAGATTTCCCGACGCGGCAGCTTTTGCCAATCTCAACCGGCCGGAGGACTTCGCGGCGGCCATCAACCCCGCCGCACGCTGACGACGCCGCTCACCGCGCCCAGCACCGCGAGAATCTTCTGCAGCTGCGCGGCGCTGGCCAGTTCGACGGTGAACGCCATGCGCGCGACGCCGGCCCTGGACTGGGTCCTGACCGCCGTGACATTGACCTTTTCCTTCGACAGGGCATCGGAAATGTCGCGCAGCAGGCCCTGCCGGTCCGCCGCCTCGACGCGCAGGTCGCTGGCGTAGACGCTCGGCAGCTTGCCGCCCCGCCTCGCCCACTCCGCCTCGATGACGCGCTCGGGATTTCTGGCCGCCATGTTGCGGAAGTTGGCGCACTCGACGCGGTGCACCGAGACGCCGCGCCCGCGCGTGACGAAGCCGGCGATGGCATCCGGCGGCACCGGCTTGCAGCAGCGGCCGAGCTGGGTGAGCATCTTGTCCATGCCGACGACGAGGATCTGGCCCGTGCTCGGCGCGGACTTGGCGCGCTGGGTGAGGATTTCCGGCTCGGCCGTCTCCGCCGGCGGCTCGCCCTGCAGCGCGGTCTGGAGCGCGCGCGGGCCGACCTCGTCGCGCGCGGCGGCGAGGAACAGCGCGTCGGTGTTCTTGAAGCCGAGCTTGTGCGCCAGCTCCTCCAGGTTGGCCTGCGCGGCGCCGTCGCGCTGCAGTTCCTTGGTGACCCAGGCGCGCCCGGCCGCGAGCATCTGGGTTTCCTGCCGGGCGGCGAACCAGGCCTTGACCTTCGTCCGCGCGCGCGGCGAGACGAGGTAGCCGGGACTGAGCCAGTCGCGCGACGGCCCGCCGGTCTTGGCGACCGTGATCTCGACGCGCTGGCCGCTCTGCAAGGGGGTGTTGAGCGGCACGAGCTGACCGTCGATCTTGGCGCCGCGGCAGCGGTGGCCGAGGTCGGTATGCACGCGGTAGGCGAAGTCGATCGGCGTGGCGCCCTTGGGCAGGTCGATGACGCGGCCCTGCGGGGTCATCACGTAGAGGGTGTCGTCGAGGGCGGCGCGCTTGAACTGCTCGACCCAGACGGCCGAATCGGTGATCTCGTCGCGCCACGAGAGGAGTTGCCGCAGCCAGGCGATCTTGTCGTCGTAGGCCGAATCCGCTTTCGTCGCGCTTTTGCCAGCGGAATTGCCGGCTTCCTTGTAACGCCAGTGCGCCGCCACGCCGAGCTCGGCATGCGCGTGCATCTCGGGCGTGCGGATCTGCACCTCGAGCGCGCGACCGTCCTCGGCCATCACGGCGGTATGCAGCGAACGGTAGTAGTTGCCCTTGGGGTGCGAGATGTAGTCGTCGAACTCGCCGTGGATCGGCTGCCAGAGCGCATGCACGATGCCGAGCGCGGTGTAGCAGTCCTTGTCCTCCGCGACGATGATGCGCAGGGCGCGCACGTCATAGACCTGCTCGAAATCGATGTCCTTCTGGCGCATCTTGTTCCAGATGCTGTAGATGTGCTTGGGCCGGCCAACCACCTCGGCCTGGGTCACGCCGGACTTGGCCAGTTCCTCCTTGAGGCGAACGACGGCATTGACGATGAAGGCCTCGCGTTCGAGGCGCTTCTCGTCGAGCTGTCTGGCGATCTTCTTGTAGGTGGCCGGCTCGAGGAAGCGGAACGACAGGTCCTCGATTTCCCACTTGAGCTGCCAGACGCCGAGCCGGTTGGCCAGCGGCGCGTAGATTTCCAGGCTCTCGCGGGCGACTTCGACGCGCTCCGGCGTGTCGAAGTCGGTCAGGAAACGCAGGGTCTGGGTGCGCGAGGCCAGCCGGATCATGACCACGCGGAGGTCGGCGGCCAGCGCCAGCAGCATCTTGCGCAGGATCTCGGCCTGTGCCCGGATGTCGTCGGCGCCCTGCGCCTTCTGCGCCGACGCGCGAGCCAGCGGCCGGAGGTTCTTGAGCCGGTAAAGCCCATCGACCAGTTCCGCGATCTGTGCTCCCCAGCACAGCGGCGCCTTTTCCCGTGCAGACGGAAGGAAATCGGGAACAGCGAACAGCAGCGCGGCCAGCCGGCTGTCGAGGTCGAGGTTCAGGGCGGCAAGGATCAGCGCCGTGCCGAGGCCGTGCCCGAATGCCGTCTCGCCGGAGCCGACTTTCCGGTCGCCGTAGATTTCGCCGGCCTGGCTGACGGCAAGCAGCAGCTTCTGCGCGCCTTCTTCCGGCAGGCCGGCGATGAGGCGTTCGAGCGTGGCCTGATCGATGCCGGAATCCGGCAGGGCGTGGACGACGGAGACCATG
Source organism: Sulfuritalea sp. (assembly GCA_018333815.1). Classification (GTDB taxonomy): domain Bacteria; phylum Pseudomonadota; class Gammaproteobacteria; order Burkholderiales; family Rhodocyclaceae; genus Sulfuricystis. The sequence continues at coordinate 31,799 of JAGXSN010000064.1, forward strand.
CCTTATTTCAGCCTGGCAAAGGCCGCCGCGTGCGCATGCAGGGAAATCGCAAAATTGCGGATGCTCAATTCCGCGTTCGGTTGGCTATAACCGCCGCGCACGCCCTCCTTCGCCGACGAGGTGAAAAAGCAAGCAGCATCGTAGAGGCGTTCCCGAACTAGCCGCTCGCAAACCGTCTCGTAGCGTCCGGCATAGCTGAGTTGCTGAAATGTCTCATCGACCTTGAATGGATGCAGCTCGATCTTTTTCGTCGGCCGCAAAGAGGATGGCTGCTCCTCCAGCATGAACAGGTAACCCAGCCATGGCTTCCCGCTCGGCGCTAGGATGCCCTTTCGGTAGGCAGACCAAAAGTCCGTCGCATTGCCACGCGCTTCCTCGACGCGATTGTTGAAATTGTTACCGAAGCTGCCAACCTGCGATTTGACTTCGACCGCAGCAATCAGATCGCTCCCGCACACGACAACCACATCCCATTCCTTCGTCGGGCGAAAGTAACCGGGCAAGGTGCGCGGAAGTTTTTGGGCAACATGGATATTTGCAGTTGCCAGACTTGCATCCTTGACTATCGCGGCAATCAGCTGCACAAATCCATCGGCATGCTTGCCGCCCGTGACGGCACTGCGATTGCCGGCATCCTTCTTCCCGCTTGAACTCCCCTGTCTGACTTTTTGGGCTTCGCGGGTCTTCCAGAAATGCTGGACAGATTTGGCAAGCTGCTTTTCGATATCGATCATGTCTGATGCAGATGAAACGTTGCCCCGGAGAACAAGCGCTTGGTGTCGCGTTCGACGCGTTTTGCAGCCTGCTCGAAATAATGGTCGTCGATTTCAACGGAAACCGAGTTTCTGCCGTTGCGGGCCGCCGCCACGGTGGTCGTGCCCGTGCCCATGAAAGGATCGAGGACCGTGTCGCCGACAAATGAAAACATGCGGATCAGTCGTTCGGCCAGTTCCAAGGGATAAGGCGCTGGATGGTGCTTCGTCGAGGTGCCGGTTACCCCGGTCCAGATCTGCTGAAACCAGAGTTTGTGTCTGTCGGCCGGGATGACAGAAAGTATTCTGGTAGCCAGTGAAGGGCTGCGGTATCCACCGGGTTTGCGCTCCATCAGAATGAACTCGATATCGTTCTTGATGACCGCATTGGGCTCATAAGGTTTTCCCAGAAAACCGCCCCCGCTGCCTTCCGCCTCGTAGGCCGCATTCGCGATCTTGTGCCACAGGATCGGTGCAAGATTGGAAAACCCGATGCTGCGGCAATGCTCCTGGATCGATGCATGCAGCGGAATCACGGTGTGCTCGCCCTTGTTTTTCCGGCGCGACAGGCACACATCGCCGACCACGCAAACCAGCCGCCCTCCGGGTACCAGAACGCGAAAGCTTTCGCGCCAGACCCGATCCAGCTCGCTCAGAAATTCATCATAGTCGGCGATATGCCCCATCTGCGCGTCGTGATCCCGATATTCCTTCAGTGTCCAGTAAGGTGGGGATGTCACCACCAGATGAACGCTTTCGTCACGCAGAAAAGAAAGTTCGCGAGCATCTGCTCGATAAAGATCATGCCGCGAGGGAATTTGCGCCAGACAAGCCTCGATTGCCGCGGTCGCCTTGGCATCCTTGGCGATGCGCGGCAGGTCGGTCTGGTGGTCGACGATTGTCCCGACTTCGCGCGGAACAAATGCGGAAAAATCAAGCGTAATTGGCTCGTTAGGCTTGTTCATGCCCGAACTTTACCCCACCCACCTCCGCGCGTTGCGGAACATCGTCATCCAGGGACTGTCCTCGCCGAGCGGGTCCGGATGCCAGCTCATCTGCACGGTGCGGAAGACGCGCTCGGGGTGGGGCATCATGATCGTGACGCGGCCGTCGGCCGTGGTCACCCCGGCGACGCCGTCCGGCGAGCCGTTCGGGTTGAACGGATAGGTCGTCGCCACCGCGCCGCGGTTGTCGATGTAACGTAGCGCTGTCAGTACGCGGCCCTCGCCCACGGGAGCGCGGTCGAAAACCGCGCGACCTTCCCCATGCGACACCACCACCGGCAGCCTGGAGCCTGCCATGCCGGCGAGGAAGATCGAGGGCGATTCGGGAATCCCGGTCATCACGAAGCGGGCCTCGAAGCGCTCGCTGCGGTTTTGGTGGAAAGTCGGCCAGGCCTCGGCGCCGGGAATGATCGGCGCCAGATGCGCCATCATCTGGCAGCCGTTGCAGATGCCCAGCGCGAAGGTATCGGGCCGGGCGAAGAAGACGGCGAATTCGTCCTTGAGTTCCGGATGGAACAGCACCGACTTGGCCCAGCCCTGGCCCGCGCCGAGCACGTCGCCATACGAGAAGCCGCCGCAGGCCGCGAGGCCCTTGAAGTCGGCGAGCTTGACGCGGCCGGCCATCAGGTCGGACATGTGTACATCGACGCAGGCGAAGCCGGCGCGGTCGAAGGCGGCGGCCATCTCGACATGGCCGTTGACGCCCTGCTCCCTGAGGATCGCGATCTTGGGCCGCGCGCCGCTGTTTACGAAGGGGGCCGCCGGATCGAAGCTCAAGGCGAGCGACAGGCCGGGGTTGTCGGCATCGAGCAGCGCATCGAATTCCTCCTGCGCGCAATCCGGGTCGTCGCGCAGGCGGGCGATCTGGAAGCTGACCTCGCTCCAGGCGCGCTGCAACTCGACACGCCGTATCGCCAGCGCCGACTTTGCATTGCGCCAGACGCGGATCTCGTCGTCATCGTTGAGCGTACCGATGCCGTGCGCGCAGGCGCCGAGGCCGGCCTCGCGCAACGCCTGCATGACGGCGGCGCGGTCGGCGCGGCGGATCTGGATCACCGCGCCGAGTTCCTCGTTGAACAGCGCGGCGATCATGCGGTCGCGCAGGCGGCCGTCGAGGATCTGCGGCATGCGCTCGATGCCGTCGACGTCGTTCATCAGCGGGTCGTAGCAGAGCGCGTCGAGGTTGAGCGAGACGCCGAGGTGCGCCGCGAAGCTCATCTCGGCCACGGTGGCGAACAGGCCGCCGTCGGCGCGGTCGTGGTAGGCGAGGATTTGCGGGCGGAGCTGCTGGACTGCCTGGAAGAATGCCTTGAGCAGCGCGGCGTCGGCATCGGGCGGCACGTCGCCGCTGACCCCATGCACCTGCGCCAGCGCCGAGCCGCCGAGGCGGTTTTTCCCCTGGCCGAGGTCGATCAGGATCAGCTCCGTTTCACCCTGCGCGTCGGACTGCAGCTGAGGCGTCAGCGTCTCGCGCACGTCGGTGCAGGGCGCGAAGGCGGTGGCGATCAGCGACAGCGGCGCGACCACCATCTTGTCGCTGCCGCCATCGTTCCACTTCGTGCGCATCGACAGCGAATCCTTGCCGACCGGAATCGATACGCCCAGCGCCGGACAGAATTCGAGGCCGACCGCCTTCACGGTGTCGAACAGCGCGGCATCCTCGCTGCCGTGTCCTGCCGCCGCCATCCAATTCGCGGAGAGCTTGACCCGGCCGAGATCGGCGATCTGCGCGGCGGCGAGGTTGGTGAGCGCCTCGCCGACCGCCATGCGGCCCGAGGCCGGCGCGTCGAGCAAGGCGAGCGGCGTGCGTTCGCCCATGGCGAAACATTCACCCAAATAAGCGCCGAGATTCGTGTCGTAGCCCATCGCCGTGACGGCGACGTCGGCCACCGGCGTTTGCCACGGGCCGACGAACTGGTCGCGCGCGGTGAAGCCGCCGACGCTGCGGTCGCCGATGGTGATCAGGAAGCTCTTGCTCGCCACGGCCGGCAGGCGCATGACGTCGAAGGCCGCCTGCCGCAGGTCGACCTTGCCGAGGTCGAGCTGCGGCAGGGTCGCGCGCTTCCGCTCGGCCTGGCGATGCATGCGCGGCGGCTTGCCGAGCAGCACGTCCATCGGCATGTCGACCGGCCGGTTGCCGAAATGGTCGTCCTTGACGACGAGCTGGCGTTCTTCCGTGGCCGCGCCGATCACGGCGCAGGGGCAGCGCTCGCGTTCGCACAGCGCGGCGAACTCCGCCAGCCGCCCGGGGGCGATGGCGAGCACGTAACGCTCCTGCGCCTCGTTGCACCAGATCTCGCGCGGCGCCATGCCCGGCTCCTCGTTCGGCACGGCGCGCAGGTCGAAGCAGGCGCCACGGCCGGCATCGTTGGCCAGCTCCGGCATCGCATTCGAGATGCCGCCCGCGCCGACGTCGTGGATGGCGAGGATCGGGTTGCCACCTTGTTCCGGGCCCATCTGCCAACACCTGTCGATGACTTCCTGCGCGCGGCGCTGCATCTCGGGGTTGCCGCGCTGCACCGAGGCGAAGTCGAGGTCGGCGGTGTTGGCGCCGGTGGCCATCGACGAGGCGGCGCCGCCGCCCAGCCCGATCAGCATGCCGGGACCGCCGAGCTGGATCAGCCGGGTGCCGGCCGGGAAGCGTTCCTTGAAGCAGTCCCGGTCGGCGATGTTGCCGACGCCGCCGGCGATCATGATCGGCTTGTGGTAGCCGCGCATCTCGCCGTTGAAATCCTGCTCGAAAGTGCGGAAATAGCCGGCGAGGTTCGGCCGGCCGAATTCGTTGTTGAAGGCCGCCGCGCCGAGCGGCCCTTCGATCATGATTTCCAGGGCGGAAGCAATCCGGTCGGGTTTTCCATAACCGGACTCCCAGGGCTGGGCGTAGCCGGGAATCTTCAGGTCGGAGACCGAGAAGCCGCACAGGCCGGCCTTGGGCTTCGAGCCGCGCCCCGTGGCGCCCTCGTCGCGGATTTCGCCGCCGGAGCCGGTCGCCGCGCCCGGGAAGGGCGAGATGGCGGTCGGGTGGTTGTGGGTCTCGACCTTGGCGAGGACATGGGTCGTATCCTCGACATAGGCGTAGCCGCCATCTGGCTGCGGATGGAAACGCCTGATCTTCGCCCCCTCGATCACGGCGGCGTTGTCGGAGTAGGCCACCACCGTACCCTGCGGGTGGGCCTGGTGCGAAGCGCGGATCATGCCGAACAGCGACAGGGGCTGGTCGACGCCATCGACGGTCCAGCTCGCATTGAAAATCTTGTGGCGGCAGTGCTCGGAGTTCGCCTGGGCGAACATCATCAGCTCGACGTCGGTCGGATTGCGGCCGACCTTCGTGAAATTCTCGACGAGGTAGTCGATCTCGTCCTCCGAGAGCGCGAGGCCCAGTTCGCCGTTGGCCTTGACCAGCGCGGCCCGCCCACCGGCGAGGAGATCCACGGTGGTCAGCGGCTGCGGCGCGACGTGATGGAACAAAGCATCGGCGGCGTCGAAAGAATCGAGCACCGATTCGGTCATGCGGTCATGCAGCCGTCCCGCCAGCGCCGACTTTTCGCCTTTGGCAAAGTGATAGGCAATCCCGCGCTCGATGCGCTTGACCTTGTCGAAGCCGCAGTTGCGGGCGATGTCGGTCGCTTTCGACGCCCAGGGAGAAATCGTGCCGATGCGCGGCGTCACCAGCAGGAACTTGCCGGCCGGTTCGGGCGGCAGCGTCGCCGGGATGCCCAGCAGCTCTTTCAGCCTGGCCAGTTCGCCATCGCCCAGCGTGCCGTCGGTCTCGATGAAATACCAGTGTTCGGCATCCAGGGCAGTGCCCAGCCGATCCTGAAGACGGGCAAGGCGAGCGGCAGAGAAGGCGGCCGTGCCGCGCAGCCGGAGAATCCGAGACAAAGGGGAGGTCATGGGAAATAGCCTGGGAAGCGGGCCTTAAGCGGGGCTTTGAGCGCGGGCGGTGATTATACTTGCGGCCTGACAAACCCCTGCCCGCAGACGAAAGGAGTTCACTCGATGCAGATCGGATTCATCGGACTTGGCCTGATGGGCCGTCCCATGGCTCTGCACCTGGCGCATGCCGGTCACGGCCTGCATCTGTGGGCGCGTCGTCCTGCTGCGCTTGAACCGTTCAAGGCAGTCGATGCGCGTGCGCACGTTTCCGCCGGCGCGGTCGCCGGCCATGCGGATGTCGTGTTCACGATGGTCGCCGATGCGCCCGATGTGCGCGCGATCTGCCTCGGCCAGGATGGCATCGCCGCCGGCGCACGGAAAGGTCTGATCGTCGTCGATATGAGCACGATCAACCCCAATGCGGCGCGCGAGATCGGCACGGCGCTTGCGGACAAGGGCATCGAGTTCATCGATGCTCCGGTGTCGGGGGGAGAAATCGGCGCGATCAACGCCACGCTCACCATCATGGCCGGCGGCAAGCCCGAAGTCTTCGCCAAGGTGCAGCCGCTGTTCGAGAAGCTGGGCAAGTCGGTCACCCTGATCGGCGATATCGGCGCCGGCCAGGTCGCCAAGGCCTGCAACCAGATCCTCACCGGGGTCGGCGTGCTGGCGGTCGCCGAGGCCTTCAACTTCGCGGCGAAAAACGGCGTCGAGGTCGCCAGGGTGCGGGAAGCGCTGCTGGGCGGCTTCGCCTATTCGCGCATCCTCGAAAACCACGGCCAGCGCATGCTCGACCGCAACTTCAAGCCGGGGTTCAAGGCCTGGATGCACCAGAAGGACCTGCGCATCGTCATGGAAGAGGCGCACCGGCTCGGCCTCATGTTGCCCGCCGCCGCCGCCACGGCACAACTCTTCAATGCCATCGTCGGCAGCGGCATGGGCGAGGAGGATTCGATTTCCGCGCTGAAACTGCTCGAAAAGATGAGCAGCAAGGATTAGGAAAATGTCAGTACATGCTTGCGAAGTCACGGTCGTCGATTTCGACGAGAAGGTCCTCGCCGCCTCGCAGCGCGTCCCGGTCATCGTCGATTTCTGGGCGCCCTGGTGCCAGCCCTGCCGCATCCTCAAGCCCATCCTCGAAAAGCTGGCTGCCGAGTATGGCGGCAAGTTCATCCTCGCCAAGGTCAATTCCGACGAGAACCAGGAACTGGCGGCGCGTTACGGCGTGCGCGGCATCCCGGCGGTCAAGGCCTTCGTCGCCGGCCGGCAGGCCGACGAATTCACCGGCGCCCTGCCCGAAAGCCGGGTGCGCGAATTCATCGAGCGGCTGATCCCCTCGCCCGCCGAGCCGCTGCGCCAGGAAGCGCTCGCCCTTGCCGCCGCCGGCGATCTCGCTGCCGCACGCGGGAAAATGGTCGAGGCGATCAACCTCGATCCGCGCAACGACATGTCCTGCCTCGATTTCATCCAGTTGAGCATCGACCTGGGCAGTGCCGCCGCGCTGGCCGAGGCGAACAAACTGATGGCCGCGGTGGCCGACCGGGCGCGCGACCGGACCCGAGTCGAATCCTTGCAGGCTCGCCTGAACGTGGCCGGCTCGGCGGGCGAAGTCGATCTCGCCGCGCTGCGGGAACGGCTTGCGGGAGACGCGAACGATCACGACGCCCGGCTGCAACTCGCCAACACGCTGGCACTGCGACACGACTACCGCGGCGCCCTCGAAAACCTGATGGAGATCGTGCGGCGCGACCGCACATGGAATGGCGAAGCCGGCCGCAAGGGGATGCTCAACCTGTTCGCGCTGCTCGCCGCCCAGCCGCAGCATGACGATCTGGTGCGCGAGTTCCGCCTCGCGCTGGCCCGGACGCTAAACTGAAACACCCTCTCGCAACATCGACTATTTGGCGATTTGCTTCTCGCGGCGTTCCTCGATTTCCTTGCAATCGATGCAGAGCGTCGCCGTCGGGCGCGCCTCGAGACGTTTCAGACCGATCTCGACGCCGCAGCCTTCGCAGTAGCCATACTCTCCGGTCTCGATGCGGGCGAGCGACTCGTCGATTTTCTTGATCAGCTTGCGCTCCCGATCCCGGTTGCGCAATTCGAGTGCGATGTCGGATTCCTGGCTGGCGCGATCGTTGGGGTCGGCGAAAACCGTCGCCTCGTCCTGCATGGTATGGACCGTCCTCT
>JAGXSN010000065.1 GCA_018333815.1 Sulfuritalea sp.
GGAGCTGGGCGCTCGCCGGCATGGACGACCGCCAGCTGCTGGCGGCCGCCGACTTCGCCCTGCGCAGCGGCGCCATCGATCGCGCCATCAGCACCGCCGACCGCACGCGCGCCGAGCATGACTTCTGGCTGCGTTATCCGACGCCCTTCCTCGACCAGGTCGCGCCGCACGTGCGGGCGGCCGGTCTGGACCCGGCCTGGGTCTATGGCCTGATGCGGCAGGAGAGCCGCTTCGTGATGGATGCCAGGTCGAGCGCCGGCGCGCGGGGCCTGATGCAGCTGATGCCGGCGACGGCGCGCTGGGTCGCGCAGAAGATCGGCATGAACCATTACCACCCCGGCCGGGTCACCGACATGGACGTCAACGTGACGCTCGGCACGAGCTATCTGCGCATGGTGCTGGAAGGCCTCGACCACCACCCGGTGCTCGCCTCGGCCGCCTACAACGCCGGGCCGGGCCGGGCGCGCAAGTGGCGCGCCGAGACCCCGCTCGAGGGTGCGATCTACGCCGAGACCATCCCCTTCACCGAGACGCGCGACTACGTCAAGAAGGTGATGGCCAACGCCATGTACTACGCCGCGGTGAAGGGCATCCCGACACCGTCGCTGACCGAGCGCCTCGGCGTCGTGCGCCCGCGCGGCTACGGCGACACCACGGCCGAGCGGATGCCATGAAAACCGCATTATCAATCGGTGGCACCGGTTTTCTCGGCAGCGCGATCGCGCGCCGTCTGGCCAGAGCCGACTTTGCCCTGACCCTGCCGACGCGCCGGCGCGAGCGTTCCAAGCATCTGACAACCCTGCCGACCGCCAGCGTCATCGAGGCCGACGTGCATGACGAAGCGACGCTCGCGCGGCTGATGGCGGGTCGGGATCTCGTCATCAGCCTAGTGGGCATCCTCAAGGGCGACTTCCGGCGCGCGCATGTCGAGCTGCCCGGCAAAATCGCGCGCGCCGCCGCCGCTGCGGGTGTCCCCCGCCTGATTCACATCTCGGCCCTGGCCGCGGCAGCCGACGCGCCGTCGAACTACCTGCGCAGCAAGGCGGCCGGCGAAGCCGCGCTGAAGGCCGCGTATCCGGCCGCGACGATCTTCCGGCCCTCGGTGATCTTCGGTCGCGGCGATTCCTTCCTCACGCTGTTCGCCGGCCTGCTCGCAGTCGCTCCCGTCGTGCCGCTCGCCTGTCCCGGCGCGCGCTTCCAGCCGGTCTGGGTCGAGGATGTCGCCGCTGCCGTCGTCGCCAGCCTCGACCACCCGGAGAGCCAGGGGCAAACCTATCCGCTCTGCGGGCCGCGCGAATACACGCTGCGGGAACTGGTCGCCTACACCGGCAAGCTCAGCGGCCATCCACGCACTGTCATCGGCCTGCCGCTCGCGCTCTCCTACCTGCAGGCTTTCATGATGGAGTTCGTTCCCGGCGGGCCGATGACGCGCGACAACGTGCGCTCGATGCAGGCGCCGAATGTCTGTCCGGCCGGCTGCACGCTTCCTTTCGGACTGGCCGCGACGCCGCTCGAGGCCGTGGCGCCGGGCTACCTTATTCCCAAATGAGCGCCGGATGAAGAGCTACTGCGTCGGCGGCGCGGTGCGCGACGCGCTGCTCGGCCTGCCGGTGCAGGACCGCGACTGGGTGGTCGTCGGCGCCACGCCGGAGCAGATGCTCGTGCTGGGCTTCAAGCCCGTCGGCCGCGACTTCCCCGTGTTCCTCCACCCGCAGACGCACGAGGAATACGCGCTGGCCCGCACCGAACGCAAGACCGCACCGGGGTATGCCGGCTTCGTGTTCCACACGGCCGCCGACGTCACGCTGGAAGAGGATCTCGCGCGCCGCGACCTGACCATCAACGCAATCGCGCAGGATGAACAGGGCACGCTGATCGATCCCCACGGCGGCCGCGCCGATCTCGACCGGAAGATCCTGCGCCACGTCGCGCCGGCCTTCGCCGAGGATCCCGTGCGCATCCTGCGCGTCGCGCGCTTCGCGGCGCGCTTCACCGACTTCTCGGTCGCGCCGGAGACGCTGGAACTCATGCGCACGATGGTCGCCGACGGCGAGGTCGACGCGCTCGTCGCCGAGCGCGTCTGGCAGGAACTGGCGCGCGGGCTGATGGAAGCGCAGCCTTCGCGCCTGTTCGAAACCCTGCGCGCCTGCGGCGCACTGCAGAAGCTGCTGCCCGAGGTGGCTCGCCTCTGGGGCGTGCCGCAGCGTGCCGACTACCACCCGGAGGTCGATACCGGCGTGCATGTGATGATGGTGATCGACATGGCGGCGCGCCTCGGCCTCTCGCTGCCCGCCCGCTTCGCCGCGCTGACGCACGATCTCGGCAAGGGCGAGACAGCGACCGACATCCTGCCGCGCCACATCGGCCACGAACTGAAGAGCGTCCGGCTGCTCGAACCGCTCTGCCAGCGCCTGCGCGTGCCGGCCGAGTGCCGCGACGTCGCGCTGCTCGTCGCGCGCTTCCATGGCGACATGCACAAGGTCGGCCAGCTGCGGCCGGACACGCAACTGAAGATCCTCGAACGCTGCGATGCGCTGCGCCGGCCGGCGCGCTTCGCGGAAGTGCTCGCCGCCTGCGAAGCCGACTATCGCGGCCGGCGCGGCTGGGAAGAGAAGGAATACAGCGCCGCCGCGGCCTGGCGCAGCGCCCTAGCCGCCGTCCAGTCCGTCGATGCCGGCGCGATCGCGCAAGCCTGCGCCGACCCGCAGCAGATTCCCGCGCGCATCCACGAAGCGCGCGTCAGGGCGATTTCTTCAATAGCGCCTTGAAGTTGGCCAGCCGCGCGTTGCCGGCAGTCTTGTCGAAAGTCGGCCCTGACGGGACGGCACCCTGTCCCTCGTGCTTGATGTCGTCGCCCATCTCTGCAATGAAGCGCGAGGCGGCGCGCTCGACGACCTCGCGGCCCTGCTTGCGTTTGGCACACCAGCTGATGTTGAGGCTCAACTGCGCGCGCGTGATGCCGACATACATCAGGCGGCGCTCCTCCTCGATGTTGCCGGCGTCGATGGCCTCACGATGCGGCAGCGAGCCCTCCTCGACGCCGACCAGATGGACATGGCGAAACTCCAGCCCCTTCGCCGCGTGCAGCGTCGCCAGCTGCACGGCGTCCGTGTTCTCGTCCTGCTTGTCGAGCATCGTGATCAGCGCGACGGTCTGCGCCAGCTCGAGCAGGTTCTTCTTCTCCTCCTCGCCCTTCGCCGCCAGCCAGCCGGCGAACTCGCGCAGGTTGCCCCAGCGCGATTCGGCGTCGCGGGCTTCCTGCGTCTCGAACAGCCAGGCCTCGTAGCCGATCGCCTTGAGCAGGTCGTCCAGCACCTGCCCGGCCGGCTCCTTCTGCGCCCGCCACTCGATGCGGTTGATGAAGTTGCCGAACTCGCGCAGCACGGCCAGCTGGGGCGCCTTGACCTCCAGTTCGATGCCCGGCGCGAAGATCGCCGCGAACAGGCTGATGTGACGCCGCCCCGCCGCATGGCCCAGCGCCTCCAGCGTCGTGCCGCCGATGCCGCGCTTCGGCGTCGTCGCGGCGCGGATGAAGGCCGGATCGTCGTCCTGATTGGCCAGCAGGCGCAGGTAACTGGTCAGGTCCTTGATCTCGCTTTTGTCGAAGAAGGATTGCCCCCCCGAGAGCACGTAGGGCACCTTGTGGGCGCGCAACTGCTGCTCGAACTGCCGCGCCCGGAAGTTGCCGCGGTAGAGGATCGCGTAGTCGCGCCACTTACCGCGCGTCTCGAACTTGTGCGCCATCAGCCGCGTGACCACCCATTCGGCCTCGTGCGCGTCGTCGCGGCAGGCCATGATGCGGATCACGTCGCCGCGCCCCTTGTCCGACCAGAGCTTTTTGTCGAAGGGCTTGGGGTTGTGCTTGATGACGCTGTTGGCCGCCTTGAGGATGCGCGTCGTCGAGCGGTAGTTCTGCTCGAGCTTGATGACCTTGAGCCGGGGAAAATCCTGCTGCAGCTGGCGCAGGTTGTCGACGTCGGCGCCCCGCCAGGCATAGATCGACTGGTCGTCGTCGCCCACCGCCGTGAAGGACGCGCGCTCGCCGGTCAGCAGGCGCATCAGGCGGTTCTGGCAGCGGTTGCTGTCCTGGTACTCGTCGACCAGCAGATGCCAGATACGCGAACGCCACTTCTGCGCCACCTCTTCATCCGCTTCGAGCAATTGCACCGGCTTCATGATCAGGTCGTCGAAGTCGACGGCCTGGTAGGCCTTGAGCGTCCGCTCGTACTCGGCATAGACGCGCTGCGCGCCGGCTTCGAGGTCATCGGCCGGCGCGACCGCGTCGGGGCCGAGCAGCGCGTTCTTCCACAGCGAGATGCGCTGCTGGATCAGCTTCACGCGCGATTTATCGCCGTCCTTCAGCAGCTCGTTAAACAGCGTGCCCGTATCGCTCGCATCGAGAATCGAGAAACCCGGCTTGAGGCCGATGGCGCGCGCCTCCATGCGCAGGAACTTCGCGCCCAGCGCATGGAAGGTGCTGATGTTCACTTCGCTCGCCCGCTCGCCGACCAGCTTCGTCGCGCGCTCCTTCATCTCGCGCGCGGCCTTGTTGGTGAAGGTGATTGCCGTAACGTGCTGCGGCGCCATGCCGCATTCGCCGAGCAGATACGCGATCTTCTCGGTGATGACGCGCGTCTTGCCGCTGCCCGCGCCGGCGAGCACCAGCAACGGGCCGTCGAGATGGCGGATCGCCTCGCGTTGGGGCGGATTCAGACCGTCCATGCCAGCCGGTCGATCAGAATTTCTCCGGCCGCAACACCTCGACCTCGTGGAGGAAGGTCACCATCGCGTAATTGGCGAAGTAGTGCTCGCGCAGGAACTCGATAAGATTTTCCGCCTGGGCGCGGGCGCAGATGATCTCGACGCGGATGTTGGTCGCCGCGTCCCAGTTGGCGTCGCGCAGGCCATGTGCGCCGCTGCCGCGCGCATTGGTGATGGTGTAGCCGCGCACTCCCAGCCGGTCGAGATCGGCGAGCAGGAGGTTTTCGACCACGCCTTCGGTGACAATCGTGAGCAGGGTGCGTGTTTCGGTGTGGATCGGCATGGTCAGCCTCTGTTAACGGTGCTGGCCAGCCAGTGGTAGAGGGGGATGCCGGCCAGGATGTTGAAGGGAAAGGTCACGCCCAGCGAGGCGGCCAGGGAAATCGCCGGCTTGGCTTCCGGAACGGCCAGGCGCATGGCCGCCGGCACCGCGATGTAGGAGGCCGAGGCGGCCAGCGTCGCCAGCAGCGTCAATCCGCCCGTGGAAAAGCCGAGCAGCGTGCCGACCCCGAGGCCGAGCAGGGCGGAGCAAAGCGGCATCCCGAGACCGAAGGCGATCAGGAATGGCCCGCTCCTTTTCAGCTCGACCATCTGGCGGCTGACGATCAGCCCCATCTCCAGCAGGAACAGGGCCAGCACGCCCTTGAACAGGTCGAAAAACACTCCCTTGATCGGCGCCAGCCCCTCCGGACCGGCAATCCAGCCGATGAGCATGCCGCCCAGCAGCAGGGTGACCCCCTTGCCGAGAAAGGCCTCATGCCCGAGTTTGCCCCAGTCGGTTTCGCGCCGGATGCCGCGCGCCAGGATGATGCCCAGCAGGATGGCCGGCACTTCCATGATGGCCAGCAGGATGGCCATCTGCGGCTCGAACGCGATGCCGCGGGCGGCCAGCCAGGCGACCGCGACGGCGAAGGTGGCTACGCTGACCGAACCGTAATGCGCCGCCGTCGCGGCGGCATCGGCGCGCTCGAAGCGCCCCGGGCCGCGCAAGATGGCGAAAGCGAGCAGGGTCTGGATCAGGCACAGCACGATGACCGCGCCGATCTGCGGCAGCAGGGGCAGCAGCGCCTGCTGGGCAAGCCCCTCGCCCCCTTTGAGGCCGATGGCCAGCAGCAGGACGATGGACAGGGAATCGTAGAGCGCTGCGGGGAGCTTGAGCTCGGAACGCAGCAGCCCGGCGGCCAGGCCGAACAGGAAGAAAAGGATGACGGGGTCGAGTTGCATCGCGGCTGCGGGTTCGACTCAGGGATTGCAGTGATCGCATCGGCCCGGATCGGCCGTCAGTCCGGGCGCGCAATCGCGCTCTTCGCGTCGGCCGCAACGCGGACAGCCCCAGACTTGCGCGCGCGGCTCGCGGGTGGGAGCGCCGCAGGCGGCGCAGGGCAGTCCGGGGACGCGCTCCAGCGCCGCGTAGCCGGGAGCGCCGCAGGCCGGGCAGGCGGACTGGAGCTTGACGACCAGATCTTCCGCCGCGCGGCGGATGTTCTCCATGCGCTCGGGGTGCGCATGGGCGCGCAGGTCGAATTCGACGAACACCCGGCCATTGCCGCTCTCCGTCTTTCCCCAGGCGAATGCGGCGCGCAGGTCCGGCCAGGTGGCGATACCCTTGCGGACGCGCGCATCGTTTTCGTCGCGCGGCCGCAGCACGAGGTGCTGCAGGGGAAAGCCGGCTTCCCGGGCAAAGGCTTCCACCTCCGGCCACTCGCCCGCGCGCAGATGATCGCTGCGCCCCGCGCCCTGGAAGACGCCGCAGACCTCGATGCCGAGCCGGTCGTCGATGAACAGCAGGACTTCGACGTTCCAGGAAAACATGCCGGTGAACGGATCAGGGCCGAAACTGCCTTCGCTGGCAAGGCCGAAGGCCGTTCCCGCCCGTGCCATGCCGATGCGCGCCTTGCGGCGCGCGGCTTCGGTCTGCGTGCCCAGGCGCGGGATCTCGCGCGTGAAGGTGCCGAGCTGGTCGGTATCGTAATCCGTCACGCGATCGATCCGGCACCCCAGCGCCGGCTCCAGCACGGGCGCGATGACGCGCTCCTTGCCGTGCCGGGTGAGCAGGGCGAAACGCTGGCCAGCGTAAACCAAGGGCGGTAGCGGCGCCTGGGTCACGGCCGGTCCGGCAAGGACGACCTCTCGGCGCGGACGTCCGGATCGGGCAGCCGGGCGCGCAGGGCGCGGATTTCCTCGCGCAGGGCGCGCAGCTCGCCGTGCAGGTCGGCCTCGATGCGATCGCGCGCCGACTCCACCGCCTGTTTGGTTTCCTGCTGGCCGGTTTCGCTGTAGCTTTGCATGGCATTGACGATGATGGCGATGAACAGGTTCAGCATCGTGAAGGTGGCCACCAGGATGAAAGGGATGAAAAAGGCCCAGGCATAGGGGAAGTGCTCCATCACCGGACGGGCGATGCCCATCGACCAGCTTTCCAGCGTCATGATCTGGAACAGGGTGTAGAGCGAATGGCCGATGCTGCCGAACCATTCCGGATGGCTGGCGCTAAACAGCTTGGTGGCGATTACCGCGAAGACATAGTAGAAAATCAGCAGCACCAGGGCGATCGAGCCCAGTCCGGGAATCGCCGCCAGCAGGGCGCCGACCACGCGCCGCATCGACGGCACCAGGGTGAGCAGGCGCAGCACGCGCAACACGCGCAGGGCGCGCAATACCGAGAGCGGCCCGCTGGCCGGCAGGAGGGCGATCGCCACCACGGCGAAATCGAACACGCTCCACGGGTCGCGCCAGAAAGCCATGCGATGCACATACAGGCGCAGGGCGATCTCGATCACGAACAGCGTGAGGATGAAACGATCGGCGGCCAGGATCGGGCCGCCGGCTACGCTCATGGCGGCCGGCCAGGTTTCCATCCCGAGCAGGACGGCGTTGATCAGGATCAGGGCGATGATGACGTTCTGGGTGCGCGGATGCTCGATGAAGGCGCGCAACCTTTCGCGTCCACCACGGTTCAGGGGTTCGTTCATGCTCGCGTTTGAAGTCGTTGCGTGGGTTTTGCGGCGCGCGATCCGCGGGCGGAGCTCGGAACTGCAGGTCTGACTTGCGGACGCGCCCAGGCGAGTATTATCCTCATTTTGCCGGCCGGAGACTGTCACATAAATGTAATAAAATAGTCATATCTTCTCCCGGTTTCGATTGCGACCATCACGATCCCTAAAGGAGAAGGAAGTGAAAACCCCCGTCAGCCACCTGTTGCGCGCCGCCGCTCTGACCGCCGTCCTGGGCGGAACGGCGCTGTTCGTCCATGCGGCGAACGAAGTCACCGGCGCCGGGGCTTCCTTTCCGGCGCCCCTCTACGGCAAGTGGGCCGACAGCTACCACAAGGCGACCGGCGTCAAGGTCAATTATCAATCGATCGGTTCCGGCGCCGGCATCAAGCAGATCACCGCCAGGACCGTCGATTTCGGCGCAACCGACATGCCTCTCAGGCCCGAAGTTCTCGCCAGGGACGGTCTGGTCCAGTTTCCGACCGTGATCGGCGGCGTCGTGCCGGTGGTCAACGTCCAGGGCGTCGCCCCCGGCCAGATGAGGCTGACCGGGCCGGTGCTGGCCGACATTTATCTCGCCAAGATCACCAAGTGGAACGACAAGGCCATCGCCGACCTGAACCCCGGCCTCAGTCTGCCCAACGCGGACATCGCCGTGGTGCGTCGCGCCGATGGTTCCGGCACGACCTTCCTGTTCACTAACTACCTGTCCAAGGTCAGCGAGGAGTGGCGCACCCGGGTCGGCGAGGGCACGGCCGTGCAATGGCCCACCGGCCTGGGCGGCAAGGGCAACGAAGGGGTTTCCGCCTTCTTGCAGCGCATTCCCAACTCGATCGGCTACGTCGAATACATCTATGCGAAGCAGAACAAGCAGTCCCATACGCTGCTGCGCAACGCCGCCGGCAATTTCGTCGCGCCGGACGACACGAGTTTCAAGGCCGCATCCGCCGACGCCGACTGGGGCAGGGCCGCTTTCGGCGAAATCCTGACCAACCAGGCCGGCAAAGACGCCTGGCCGATCACCGGCGCCACCTTCATCCTGATGCACAGGCTGCAGGACAAGCCGGCGCAGGGCGCCGCGGCGCTCAGGTTCTTCGAATGGGCCTATCAGAACGGCGACAGGACCGCCCAGGAACTCGAATACGTCCCGCTGCCCGACAGCCTCGTCAGGAAGATCCAGGCTTCCTGGGCGGACATCAAGGATGGCGCCGGCCGGCCGGTTTTTTCGGGCAAGTAAGGCGTTGGCCTGCCGCATGACGCGCGCGGCGGCCCGCTCGGGCGCGCGCAGATCTGTCCAACACCCGAATCGATGGCCTCGCGGCGCGGATCGCTAACATGAAATCCTCCATCGAAAAAGCCAGGACGGGTGACCTGATCTTCCTCAACCTGACCCGGACGTTTGCCGCCTTCACCCTGCTGGTGCTGTTTGCGATCGTGGTTTCGCTGGTCTGGAGCGCGATGCCTTCGATCAGGGAGTTCGGCTTCGGCTTCCTCACCAGCTCCGAGTGGAATCCGCCCGCCGAACGCTTCGGCGCCCTCGTGCCGATCTACGGCACCTTGGCGACGTCGATCATCGCCCTGATCATCGCCGTGCCGATCAGCTTCGGCATCGCGATCTTCCTGACCGAGCTCTCGCCGGTCTGGCTGCGGCGCCCCCTGGGCACGGCCATCGAGCTGCTCGCCGGCATTCCCAGCATCGTGTATGGCATGTGGGGCCTGCTGGTGTTCGCGCCGCTGTTCGGCGAATATGCCCAACCTTGGATCGCCAAGACGCTCGGCCAGATTCCGCTGATCGGCAACCTGTTTACCGGGCCGATGCTTGGTATCGGCGTGCTGGCCGCGGGAATCATCCTGGCCATCATGATCATCCCCTTCATCGCGTCGATCATGCGCGACGTCTTCGAGCTGACGCCGGCGATGCTCAAGGAGTCCTGCTACGGCATCGGCGGCACCACCTGGGAGGTGGTCTGGAGAGTGGTGTTGCCCTACACGCGCGTCGGCGTCATCGGCGGCATCATGCTCGGCCTGGGGCGAGCGCTGGGCGAAACGATGGCGGTCACCTTCATCATCGGCAACGCCAGCATCTTCATCAATTACTCGCTGTTCCAGCCGGGCAACAGCATCACCTCGGCCCTGGCCAACGAGTTCGCCGAGGCGACGCCCGGCCTGTACACCGCCGCGCTGATCGAACTCGGCCTGCTGCTATTCCTGATCACGGTCGTCGTGCTGTCCCTGTCGCGCCTGCTCCTGCATTCGCTCGACAAGCGCTGAAAAGGTCGCAAACTCCATGACCCTCCTCGCCCGCCGCAAACTCATCAACTACTTCGCGCTGACGCTCTCGCTCGCCGCGATGTCCTTCGGCCTGATCTGGCTGATCTGGATTCTCTGGATGGTGTTCGAGCAGGGGATCGGCGCGCTGTCGCTGCGCCTGTTCACCGAGATGACGCCGCCGCCGGGCGTACCGGGCGGCCTGCTCAACGCCATCGTCGGCAGCGCGATCATGGTCTCGCTGGGCATGCTGATGGCCACGCCGGTCGCCATCCTGTCCGGCATCTACCTGGCCGAATATGGCGGCCGCACCTGGCTGGGGCGGGCGACGCGCTTCGTCAACGACATTCTGCTTTCCGCACCGTCGATCGTCATCGGCCTGTTCGTGTATGCCATCATCGTCGCCCAGACCGGCAAATTTTCCGCCCTCGCGGGAGCCGTCGCCCTGGGACTGCTGGTGATCCCGGTGGTGGTGCGCACCACCGACGACATGCTGAGCATCGTGCCGAGCACGCTGCGCGAGGCCGCTTTCGCCCTCGGCGCGCCGAAGTGGAAAGTCATCACCAAGGTGACGCTGCGGGCCGCCAAGGCGGGGGTCGTCACCGGCGTCCTGCTCGCGCTGGCGCGCATCTCCGGCGAAACCGCCCCCCTGCTGTTCACCGCGTTGTCGAACCAGTTCTGGAGCCTCGATCTGGGCGAGCCGATGGCCAATCTGCCCGTCACCATCTTCCGCTACGCCATGAGCCCCTTCACCGACTGGCAACAACTCGCCTGGGCCGGGGTTTTCCTGATCACCGTCGGCGTGCTGACCCTCAACATCATCGCCCGGATCGCCTTCCGCCCCATGCGAGGCCATTAATCCCAGAGAACCGCAATGAACATCACGCCAGACAATGAAAGCCTCGTGCCGGAAATCAGCATGCGCAATCTCGATTTCTATTATGGCAAGGAAATCGCCCTCAAGAGCATCAACCTCGATATTTACTGGGGCAAGGTGACCGCCTTCATCGGCCCTTCCGGCTGCGGCAAGTCCACCCTGTTGCGCGCGATCAACCGCATGTACGACCTCTACCCGGGCCAGCGGGCCGAAGGGGAACTGATCGTCTGCGGCAAGAACATCCTGGCGAAGGACGTCGACACGATCGGGCTGCGCGCCAAAGTCGGCATGGTGTTCCAGAAACCGACGCCCTTCCCGATGTCGATCTACGAGAACATCGCCTTCGGCGTCAGCATGCACGAGAAGCTGTCGCGCAGGCAGATGGACGATCGCGTCGAGTGGGCGCTGACCAAGGCCGCGTTGTGGAACGAAGTGAAGGACAAGCTCAGGCAGCCGGGCACCGGCCTTTCCGGTGGCCAGCAGCAGCGCCTGTGCATCGCGCGCTGCGTCGCCGTCAAGCCGCGCGTGATCCTGCTCGACGAGCCCACCTCGGCGCTCGATCCGATCTCGACCATGCACATCGAGGCGCTGATCGCCGAGCTGAAGAAGGAGTTCACCATCGCCATCGTCACGCATAACATGCAGCAGGCCGCGCGCGTCTCCGATTTCACTTCGTATATGTACCTCGGCGAGATGATCGAGTTCGGCAGGACCGACGATATATTCGTCAAGCCGAAAGACAAGCGCACCGAAGACTACATCACCGGCCGCTTTGGCTGATTTCAAGGAGACACCACTCATGAGCGAACACCTCCTCAAGCAATTCGACAACGAACTGGACGACGTGCGCGCCCGCCTGACGCGCATGGGCGGCCTGGTCGAAGAACAGGTGCGCGACGCCATCCGCGCCCTGGCGAATCTGGACGGCGAACTCGCCGAAACCGTGATTGCGCGCGACGCCGGCGTGGACGAGATGGAGATCTCGCTCGACGACGCCCTCACCCATGTCGTCGCCCGCCATCAGCCCGCCGCGGTCGATCTGCGCGTGCTGATGGCGGTCAGCAAGACCGTCACCGATCTGGAGCGCATCGGCGACGAGTCGAAAAAAATCGCCAAGGCGGCGCGCAAGATCTTCGACCGCGGCATCGCCGTCGCCACGCCGCAGACGGTGGCGGTGCGACACATGGGCGAAAAGGCCGCCGCGATGCTCCACGCCGTGCTGGACGCCTTTGTCCGCGGCGACGCGGCGGCGGCCGCCCGCGTGGTGCGCGAGGACAAGGAAATCGACCAGCACTTCAGGACCATCACGCGCGAGTTGGTGACCTACATGATGGAAGATCCGCGCACCATCTCCAGCGCGCTGGACATCATCTTCATCGTCAAGTCGATCGAGCGCATCGGCGACCACTGCAAGAACATCGCCAGGGATGTCATCTACATCGTCAAAGGGCGTGACGTCCGCCACCTGAGCCTCGAAGCGCTGGAAGAGGAGACCCGCGCCCCATGAGCGCCCCGCACGGCCGTCCGAAGGGGCGCCAGCCACAAGCCGGAGCCGCGCAGCGGCGAACCGCCGTCACCCCCTCCCGTCGGGAGGGGGCTGGGGGGAGGGTAGTCCCATGAGCGCTCCCCGCATCCTCGTCGTCGAGGACGAGGTCGCCATCCAGGAGCTGCTGCGCTACTCGCTCGAACAGTCCGCCTTCCAGGTCGTCATCACCGCCTCGGCCGAGGAGGCGTTCGCCGAAATCCAGCGTCGCCTCCCCGCGCTGGTGCTGCTCGACCTGATGCTGCCCGGCATGTCGGGCGTCGCGCTGGCCAAGCGCCTGCGCGCCGAGGGACGCACGCGCGAGCTGCCGCTCATCATGGTCACCGCGCGCGTCGAGGAATCCGATCGGGTCCAGGGGCTGGATCTCGGCGCCGACGACTATGTCACCAAGCCCTTCTCGCCGAAGGAACTGATCGCGCGGATCCGCGCCGTGCTGCGCCGCCGCGCCCCCCACCTCGCGGGCGATCCCATCGCGATCGGCCCGGTACGGCTCGACCCCGCCTCGCGCACGGTCACATGTGATGGACGGGAAGTCTCGCTCGGGCCGACCGAGTTCGAACTGCTGCATTACCTGATGACCCATCCAAACCGCGCCCTGACTCGCGACCAGTTGCTCAACGCGCTGCGCGGCGATCACCGTTTCCTCGAGGATCGCACCGTCGACGTCTATATCCGCCGTCTGCGCGCCGGCCTCGGGCCGGCCGGCGACAATCTCATCGAGACGGTGCGCGGCATCGGCTACAAGCTTTCGAGCCACCGGGAATGACCGCCGTCCCGGGCACGGCATTTTCGTGGCTGCTGCTGGCGCTGGTCATCGTTCTCGCCCTCATCCTGCTGGGGCAGCTGCGCCAGCGCAATGCCCTGCGCGACTGGCTCAACGCGCCGGACAACCCGATTCCCGACGGCAGCGGCGTCTGGTGCGACCTGTTTTCGCGCCTGCAACGCCTGCGCCGCGAAGAGGAAAGGCGGCACGACGCCACCCGCGAGGCGCTCGAACGCTTCCGCAGCGCGGCCGAGGCCTTGCCCGACGGCGTCATGTTGCTGGGCCGAAGCGAGCACATCGAATGGCTCAATCCGGCCGCATGCCGTCACTTCTCGTTAGATGCCAGCCGCGACATCGGCATTTCGATCGAACAACTGATCCGGGACAGCGCCTTTCTCGCCTACCTGAGGGCGTTCCGGGACGGCCGGGCGACTGAGCCGCTCCAGTTGCAGCGCGGTCCGGGGGAAGCCGTCCTCGCGCTCTCGCTCATTCCCTTCGCCGGCACGGGGACGCTGCTCCTGTCGCACGACGTGACCGAGCTGGCGCACACCGAGACGATCCGGCGCGATTTTGTCGCCAACGTTTCGCATGAGCTGCGCACGCCACTGACGGTCATCACGGGGTTTCTGGAACAGTTCGCCTCGGAGCGGCCGCCCACCGGCGAGGCCGCCCGCTCCTTCTTCGGACTGATGACGGAACAGACCATCCGGATGAACCGTCTCGTCGACGACCTGCTGACCCTCTCACGGCTCGAAAACGACAGCCAGCCGCCGCGCGACGACCCGATCGACGTGCCGGCATTGATCGACAGCCTGCTTGCCGAAGCGGGCGCCTTGTCCGGCGGACGACATGATTTCCGCGCCGGCACGGTGCACGGGCGCCGGCTGCGCGGCAGCTACGACGAGATCCGCAGCGCCTTCGGCAACCTCGTCTCCAACGCGGTGCGCTACACCCCGTCCGGCGGAACGATCACGCTCGACTGGGTGGCGGATGCGGAGGTGACGGTTTTCTCCGTTACCGACACCGGCATCGGCATCCCCCCCGAACACCTGCCGCGCCTGTCCGAGCGTTTCTATCGCGTCGACAAGGGGCGATCGACCGCCTCCGGCGGTACCGGCCTCGGCCTGGCCATCGTCAAGCACGTGCTGGCGCGGCATGGCGGTACGCTGCAGATCCATTCCACCCCGGGACGGGGCAGCAAGTTCTCGGCGCGGCTACCTGCCGGACGCCTGATCTGAGGCGGCGCCCGGCGCGTGGCATGTTGCTGCATACTGCTGCCGCAACACGACTCGAAAAGGAGCCCTCATGAAGGTCGAGCGGATACTGACGGCTACCGATTTCTCGCGCAGCGCCGAGGCGGCGGTGCGCCGCGCCGCGCTGCTGGCCCAAGCGACGGGCGCGGCCCTGGAAATCGTCCATGCGGTGCACCTGAACGCCTTCTCGGGCGTCTGGCGCAAGCTTGCCGCCGACGAAGGCCTCACCGAAGCGCGGGTGCTGGGCGACGCCGCGCGGCGGCTGGACGACCTGGCCGCCGATGTGGTCGAACGCACCGGCGCGGCGCGGCCGGCAACGCGGGTGCTGCACGGCCGGCCGCCGCTCGCGCTGGCCGAGCAGGCGCGGGAGTCTGCCGCCGACCTGGTTGTCGTGGGCGCGCACGGCGAGCACCTGCTTTACGACCTGTTCGTCGGCGCCACCGCGCTCAAGCTGCTGCGGCTCACGACCGTTCCGCTCCTGATGGTCAAGCAGATGCCGCCCTTCGAGTATGAGCGCGTCCTGGTCGCGACCGACTTCTCGATCGCGGCGCGCGCCGCCGCCGACCTCGCTGCGCGCCTGTTGCCGGCCGCCGAGCTGCATCTGTTCCATGCCTACGAGGTGCCTTTCGAGCGCGAGATGTATTACGCCGGCGCCGAGGACGAGGCGGTCGACCACTACCGGCGGCTCGGCGAAGCCGAGGCACAGCACGAGATGGCTGCCTTCGTCGCCACGCTGGAAACGCCGGGCCGCTGGGTGAGGCGCGTGCGTCACGGCTACGCTCCGGCGCTGATCAACCGCCAGGCCGCCGAATTGGGCGCGGACCTGCTGGTGATCGGCGCCCACCGTCAGTCGGGAATCGCCGCCGCCCTGCTCGGCAGCGTCGCGGCCCACCTCGTCATCGAATCGCGCGGCGACCTGCTGATGGCGCCCACCGTGGCGGACCAGAGCGGCTGATGCTCCTCGGCTTGCGCGCCGGGCAGCGGCAGCCCGAGCGCGTGGCTCAGCCGGTCTGCCAGAGACTGCGGCGTCACGGCAATCACGGCCTCGGGAACGTTGGCGTCGCGCAGGCGCCGGTAATTCTCGAAACCATAGGCGGCGATGAACGGGTGCAGGCCCGCGCCGACTGCCGCAAGGTAGTCGGAATATTCGTCGCCGCAGGCGAAGCCGAGGGCGGGGTTGACGCCCAGCATCTTGCGGATCGCGCAAAACGACTTCTGCTTGTCCTCCCGCAGGGGGATGCAGACCGTGAAGTCGAGCGCATCGATATCGACATCATGCCGCCGCAGCAACTGCCGCATGGTTTCGGCCGGTTCGAGGGTGACGTTGCGCGTGACGATGCCGACGCGCACCGAGGGAGCGCCGATCAGCTGCTTGAGCAGGTCGGCCAGCCCGGGATGAAGCAAGGTTTCCTGGCGGTAGACGTCGGTCAGCGTCTGTATCAGTTGCCTGCGGCTTTGCTTGCCGAACTGCCGTCTCAGGTTGCCGGGAAATTCGCGCAGGCCGCCGAGATACTTCAAGAGCCGGCGACGCTTGCGGAAACGCTCCTGGTCGCCGATATCCATGCCGTTGCGGGAAAACGCCGCCTCGATGGCACAAAACGCGTCGATCAGCGTGCCATCGGCATCGAAAATCACTAGGCTGTTGCGGCTGCGATACATCGCCAATCGCCAGGGTAGGCAGCGGGGAGGCGACGCCGGGCTGGCATGCCGCCCCTCCCCCGCTTCGCGCCAGTTTCCCTCCCGGCCGTTTCAGTTTGATGACACCCGACCTGTGGAAATATTCCTGTCACCTTCGCGGAATAATATGCCGGATACCGGAAACCTGAAGAAACACGAAGGGCCGTCCCGAGTGTTTCTGCCCCTTGAGGGGAGATCGTCGCGCCGCGGCGATTGCGGGGTGGGCTCAGAACGATGAAGCAGAAACGGCGCAAGCAAGGGGAAGGCTGGGACGACGGCGAATGCGCGCGGCTGATCGACGAGTTGCGGTCGCTACGCGAGAGCATGCTCGCCACCGAAGCGAGCCTGTCCGCCTGGATTGACCAGGTCAATCCCGAGTTTCTCCCGAGCGCCCGCAACCTCGCGCATTACCTGGCATTGCGGCAGCGGGACTGTCGGCCGTTGCAGGAAAAGCTGGCCTGGATCGGCGTTTCGTCCCTGGGGCGGGCCGAGTCGCACGTGCTGGCCAATCTGGACAAGGTGCTCGGCATCCTGCATCGCATCCTCGCCCTGCAATGGAGCCCTTGTTCCGCGCAGGAGCCGGCCGGCATCCTGCGCAGCAGCAAGCTGCTCGAAGCGCATACCGCCAGCCTGCTCGGGGCGCCGCCCCCGGGCCGCATGGTGCGCATCATGGTCACCCTGCCGGTCGAGGCGGCCGGCGATTACGGCATGGTGCGCCAGTTCGTCGATGCCGGGATGGACATCGCCCGCATCAATTGCGCCCATGGCGGCGCCGACGAATGGAGGGCGATGGCACGCCATGTCCGGCGCTCGGCCAAGGCCGCGGGGCGTCCCGTCCGCATTCTGATGGATCTGGCCGGACCGAAGCTGCGCACGGGCCGGGTGCCCCCCGGCGTCCCCATATTGAAGCTGCGCCCGCACCGCGACGAGCTCGGCCGCGTCGTGACGCCCGCGCGCCTGAGGCTCCGGCCGGCCGGGCAGCCGGCCCAGGCCGGGGATGCGCTGGCCAGCATCGGCGTGGATGCGGGCTGGCTGGCGCGCATCGCCCAGGACGATGCGCTGCGTCTTACCGACGCGCGCGGCGCCCGCCGCGAGTTGCGCGTGGTCCATTGCGACGCCGAGGGCGTTCTCGCCGAATCCGGCCAGACCAGTTACCTCACGCCTGAAACGGAGATAGTCCACCGCCGCAAGGGGCGACGCAATCGCTCGACCCGGATCGTCGAGCTGCCGGCGCCGCCGGGCGTCCTGCGTCTCGAGCGCGGCAACAGGCTGTTGCTGACGCGCGCCGAGGTCGGCGGCGCAGGCGCTTTTCCGCTGCCCGCGGTGACCTGCACGCTGCCCGAGGTTTTCCGCCAGGTCTGCATCGGCGAACGCATCTGGTTCGATGATGGCCGCATTGGCGGCATCATCCGGCGTGTCGAGCACGATGCGCTCGAGATCGAAATCACCCGGGCGCGGGATGGCGGGGAAAAGCTGGCGAGCGACAAGGGCATCAACTTTCCCGACAGCCCGCTCGAATTGCCCGCCCTGACGGACAAGGACATCGGAGATCTGGCCGTCGTGGTGCAACTCGCCGACATGGTCGGCCTGTCCTTCGCGCAAAGCGCGAGCGACGTCGACGCCCTGCGGCTGCGCCTGGAGGCGATGGCTGCCGACCACCTCGGCATCGTCCTCAAGATCGAGACGCGGCGCGGCTTCGAGAAGTTGCCTGAATTGATCCTCGCAGCCATGGCGGGGCGCGCGGCCGGCATCATGATCGCGCGCGGCGATCTTGCGGTGGAATGCGGCTACGAGCGGCTCGCGGAAGTTCAGGAGGAAATTCTCTGGGCGGCCGAAGCCGCCCATCTGCCGGTGATCTGGGCGACGCAGGTGCTCGAAACCCTGGCGCGCACCGGGCTGCCTTCGCGCGCGGAGATCACCGACGCGGCCATGGGGGAGCGCGCCGAATGCGTCATGCTCAACAAGGGGCCGCACATCGTCGATGCCATCCGCACCCTCGATGACATCCTGCAACGCATGCAGGCGCATCAGTCGAAGAAAAGGGCCTTGTTGCGCGCCCTCAATTCCTGGAATGTCGACGCGGCTGCGCCCGCCCCGGCCGGGCAGCCGCGCCGGGGGTCCGGAAGTCTCGCCCCGTAGGGCCGTTCACGCTAAAAAAACCGCGCGGCGACAGGAAGTTCGCCAGCGGCGGCGGCCTCTTCCGCCGTTTGCGCGGGCGGCGACGCGAGATTGCGCCGGCCCAAATGCCAGGCGATCGCCGCGCGGCTATGGGTCGCCAGGGCGCGCCGCTCGGCCGCAGCGGCGTCGACCGCCTCGAGCACCCGCAGGTCGGCCGTCAGACCGTCCGCCCGCGCGATCGCGCGCAGGCATTGCCACAAGGTGATATCGCCGTCGTAGACGGGCGCGCGGCTCGGATTGCCGTAACGGTCGGCGTAGCGCAGGACCACCGGAATGACGAGAGCGGACGCGTCGATCGCGCTCTGGAACAGCGCGGCGTGAAAGGGCAGGACGCGGTCCCCGCCGCTCGTCGTGCCTTCCGGGAACACCGCGACGTGGATGCCCGAGCGCAGTCGCTCGGTCATCGTCGCGCATGTGCGCTGCGCGGCGGCGCGCGAACCGCGCTCCAGGAATATCGTTTCGGTATGTGCGCACAACCAGCCGATCAGCGGCCAGCGTCGCACTTCCTCCTTGGCGACGAAGGCGACCGGCGCCAGCGCGTTGATGACGAAGATGTCGAGCCAGGACACGTGATTGGCGACCACCAGGCCACAGCGCGGCCATGCCGTGCCCAGATCACCCAGGTGGCTCGGCCTTGCCGTGCCACGTGCACCGACTTTCAGGCGCACGCCGAGCGTTTCGAGCAACTGGCGCGACCAGCGCCGCTTGAGCGCGCGCCGGTAGTGGGGGTCGAGCCACGGGTAGACGCACGCGACGGTGGCCGCGCCCCACAGCAGATGCAGGCCGACGCGCGCCAGGCGAAAGGCGGCACGCGTTTCGAGATAGACGTGCTTCAGTTCCGGCGCTCCACGAAGTGTCGGGCATAGCGGGCATCGACACGCGCCATCGGCAACAGCAGCAACAGGTCGGCGGTGTTGAAATCCGGATCCCAGGCCGGCTCGCCGCAGATCCAGGCGCCGGCGCGCATGTAACCCTTGAGCAACGGCGGGATCGCCGGGTCTGCGCGTCCCTCGATCCGGTCAAGCGGCAGGGGATAGCGCGGAAAGACATGATATTCGGGCGGCGCGCGCTGCGCGGCGAGGGCGTGGTAGATGCCGACCGCATTGCGGCCGCCATCCTGCATGCCGATGCTGGCGCAGCCCATCAGGTATTCGTGACCGTTCTCGCGCATGTAGCGGGCCAGTCCCGCCCACAGCAGGGCGATGGTCGCGCCGGTGCGATAATCCGCATCGATGCAGGAGCGGCCCACCTCGACGAGGCGCTGGCGCAGGTGGGCGAGACGCGTGAGATCGAACTCGTTTTCCGAGTAGTAGCTGCCGACCTTGCGCGCCGCCTGCGGCGGCAGGATGCGATAGGCGCCGACGATGCGGCCGTTCGCCTCGTCGCGCACGATCAGGTGGTCGCAGTAGGGATCGTAGAAGTCCTGATCGACGCCGGGCGTGCGCGTCGGCAGCGACGCGCCGAGTTCCTCGGCGAAAACGCGCCAGCGCAGCTTTTGCGCCGCGAGCACTTCGGATGCGCTGTCGGCCAGCATGACATGCAGCTTGGGGCGGGCGGCTCGTTGCAGGGCGCCGCTCGAATCCGTTGATTTCCGGACATCCATGGCCGGTCTCCTTTTTGGCGTTGTGTCGGGCGCATGCTAGGAAGCGGGCGTTACGGGACTTTTACGTGGTCATGACGGAAAAATGACAATTCCGCCGCGCCGCATGTCGACCCTGGCCGCAACGAGCCCGGCCGTGCCGTGTCGGACGCCGGGCTCAGCCCCAGCGAATGACGCCGGCGCCGCATGCGACAAGCATCGCTCCGGCAATGCGCCAGCCCCCCATGCGTTCCTTGAGCAGCCACGCGCCGAAAATGGCCGCGAAAATCACGGAGGTTTCGCGCAACGCGGCGACGGCGGGAATCGAAGCTACCGTCATCGCCCACAGCACGATGCCGTAAGAGCCCATCGTCAGCGCCGAGCCGAGCAGCGAGAACAACCAGCGCCGGCGCAGGTGCGCGAAGGCGCCGCGGCCGCGGCGCCAGAGGGCGACGCCGAGCACCAGCCAGGCATTCAGGAAGAACAGCCACAAGGTATAGGCGCCGGCATGGCCCGAAAGACGCACGCCGATGCCGTCGATGAGGGTGTAGAGGGCGATGACGGCCCCGGTGGCGAAGCCGTAACCGAGCGCGGAGCGGCTGACGCCGCCGCGGCGGATGCCGATGCCCACCGGCAAGGCGATTCCGGCCGCCACCAGCGCGATACCCAGAAGCAGGCCGGGGGTCAGCGTGTCCCCGGCCAGCGGCGCGGCCAGGGCGACCAGAACCGGGGCCGAGCCGCGCATCAGCGGATAGGCGAGCGAGAGATCGGCATGCTGGTAGGCGCGCATCAGCAGGAGGTAATAGCCGAGATGGATGAAGGTGGTGGTCAGCAGCCAGGGCCAGCTTGCTGCGGCGGGCAGGGGCAGCCAGGGCAGCAGGACAGCCGCAACCGCCGCGCCGGCCACGGCCAGACCGGTGTAGTCGAGAAAGCGGTCGGCGCTGGCCTTGACGGCAAAGTTCCAGCCGGCGTGCATCAGCGCCGACAGGAGCACCAGCAGGGCGACCGACGTCGAGATCACGCCGCCGGCCAGGGCAGCGAGTAGGTCTTGAGGTGGGTAAAGCTCTTCATCGCCTCGAGCACGCCTTCCTTGTAGCCGAGGCCGGAATCCTTGATGCCGCCAAAAGGCGTTAGTTCGAGCCGATAGCCGGGCACTTCGCGGATGTTCACGCTGCCGACATTGAGTTCGTTGACGAAGCGCGTGATGACGTCGAGCCGGTTGGTGCAGACGCCGGACGACAGGCCGAAGGCCGTGCCATTGACGATGGCGATGGCCTCGTCCACCGAACCGAAGCGGATCACCGGAGAGACCGGGCCGAAAGTCTCCTCGCGCACCACGGTCATCTCCGGACGCACATGGTCGAGCAGCGTGGGCGAGTAGAGCGCGCCGCACCGTTCGTTGCCGAGCAGCAGCTGCGCGCCTTGCGCGACGGCTTCGTTCACGCGCGTCTCGAAGAGCTTTGCGGCTTCCGCGTCGATCACCGTGCCCATGTCCATCGTTTCGTCCATCGGGTCGCCGTGCCGCCAGCGCCGACTTTTGTCGAGCAGCCGGGCGACGAATTCGTCGGCGACAGCGTCATGCACCAGGATGCGCTTGACGGCGGTGCAGCGCTGCCCCGAGTTCTTGTAGGAGCCGGCGGCGGCAAGGCTGGCCGCTTCCTCCAGGTCCGCGTCGTCCATGACGATCAGCGGATCGTTGCCGCCCAGTTCCAGCACCATGCGTCGGTAACCGACCTTCTCCGCAATGGTTTTGCCGATCGGCGCGCCGCCGGTGAAGGTGACCATGTCGATCGCCGGGTTGGTCAGCAGTTCGTCGGCGATCTCGGCCGGGTCGCCGGTGACGACCTGGAACATTTCCGGCGGCAGGCCGGCTTCATAGAGGATGTCGGCGAGCAGCAGGGCGGAGAGCGGCGCCTTCTCGGAAGGCTTGAGCACCATGCGGTTGTTGGTGGCGATGGCCGGCACGATCTTGTGCGCCACCTGGTTCATCGGGTGGTTGAACGGCGTGATGGCCGAGATGACGCCGAGCAGCGGATCACGTTGCGTGTAGACACGACGTTCGCGGCCGTGGGGCGTGATGTCGCAGGAAAAGATCTGGCCGTCGTCGGCCAGTGCGGCATTGGCGCCGAACACCAGCACGTCGCGCACCCGGCCGGCCTCGTGGCGGCTGTCTTTCTTGCACAGACCCGACTCGGCGGTGATCAGGTCGCCGATTTCCTCGGCGCGCGCGATGACGATGTCGGCGGCGCGCCGGAGGATCTCGTAGCGCTGGTAGCGCGAGAGTCTGGGGCGATAGGTCCGGGCGATCTCGAAGGCACGCCGCACATCCGCCGCGGTCGCTTTGGGTACCGTGCCGACGCACTCGCCGGTGTAGGGGTTGAGAACTTCGATGATGCGCGGCCGCGCGACGCGCTCGCCGCCGATGCGCAGAGACTCCTGACGAAAGTTCATGCGATGCTCCTGGGGAGGGGGATCGGTTCAGCCGGGGCTGTCTTCGCGGTCGGCCAGCAGTCGCTGCAGCCGCGCCCGGCTGGCTTCGAGGTGTTCGCGGATCAGGCGGACGGCAAGCCGGCGATCGCCTGCGGCGATCGCCGCCAGCAGGGCCCGATGATCGGCGACCGAGGCGCGCAGGCTGGAGGCGTCGCGGATCTTGGCGTGCGCCCGATGGCGGAACAGCGAGAGTTCGTTGGCCAGGCGGCGATAGTGATCCAGCAGGGCGGCATTGCCGGTCAGCGCCGCGAGGCGATCATGGAACTCGATATTGAGCGCATGGCAGCGGGCGAAATCGCCCTTCTCGGCGAATTTTCCCGCCTTGGCCAGCACCTCCTCCAGACCGGCTTCCATGACACGGTCGGGTGCGGCGGCGAGCTTGCGGACGATGAGTTCCTCGATAGCCTGGCGCACTTCATAAATATCGTCGGCTTCCGCGGAAGTAATGGTGCGCACGAAGACGCCGCGGTTCCTTTCGACGCGCACCAGCCCCTTTTCCTCGAGGCCGCGAAACGCTTCGCGGACCGGGCCGCGTGAAACCCCGAGTTGGCCCGCCAGCGGAATCTCGGTGAGCTTGCTGCCTGGGATCAACTGTCCGGCAAGGATCATGTTCTCCAGATGACGCTGCACCAGCGAGGGCAGGGAATGGCTTTGCAGCAGTTCGATGGAGGCCGTCGGCTGGGCGGAAAGACGCTTATTCATATTTTGTTCATCAGACTGAAATGTAAGCAGCGAAAAATGGTTCCCGCCGTTGTTTGTAGATTGTCAACAATCTGTAACGGTCGGATTATAGACTCGAAAATGTTGCAGCTTCATTAACCCATGCTACGGAGCGCCGCTCGCCATGACCGCCGCCATCGAAATCAGGAATCTGAGCAAGTCATTCCCATGCTGCAAGGCGCTGGATGAAGTCAGCCTGAGCGTAAGCCCTGGCGAGATGGTGGCCCTGATTGGCGCCTCGGGTTCGGGCAAGTCCACCCTGTTGCGCCACATCTCGGGCTTCATAGCGGCGGATGGCGGGCAGATCGCCGTGTTCGGCCGGACCGTCCAGGTCGACGGTCGCATCGACAAGAATGTCCGCAGTTTGCGTGCCGAAATCGGCTTCGTTTTCCAGCAATTCAATCTGGTCAATCGCCTGTCGGTGATGACCAATGTGTTGGTCGGCCTGCTCTATCGCACGAGCCTGCTGCGCTCGCTGCTGATGCGCTTTTCCGTTGGCGAGCGCCAGCGTGCCCTGGAGGCGCTCGCGGCCGTCGGCATCGATAAGTTCGCCTGGCAGCGCGCCGCCACCTTGTCGGGCGGCCAGCAGCAGCGGGCCGCCCTGGCGCGCTGCCTGGTGCAGCAGGCCAGGATCGTGCTGGCCGACGAGCCGATCGCTTCGCTCGATCCAGAATCGGCGCGCAACGTCATGGAGTTGCTGGCGCAGATGAACCGCGAGCGCGGCTGCACCGTCTTGGTGTCGCTGCACCAGGTCGAATTCGCCATCAAGTATTGCCCGCGCACCGTGGCCCTGCATCGTGGCCGGGTGGTCTATGACGGCCCCTCTGCCGCCTTGACGCCGCAACTGCTCGGCGAACTCTACGGGGCGGATGTCGATGAGCTGTTCGACATGATGCTCGACAGTCCCGCGCTCAAGCTGCCGCCAAGTCGGTTGGCGGCGCCCTGCGCGGCGGTCTGACGCCGCTGATTTTCCAACCTATCTCAAAGGAGTCGCCATGATACGCACCATCAAAGCCCTGCTGGCTGCCGCGGCCATCACCCTGGGAGCGAGCGCCCAGGCCCAGGAAATCAAG
>JAGXSN010000066.1 GCA_018333815.1 Sulfuritalea sp.
GGCGCCGACTGCGCGAACGCCCGCGCCATCGCGCCCATAGCCGCGACTGACGATCCCCGGCCGGCGTCCCAGCTCGAGCAAACGCCGGGCCAGCCACAAGGTGAGCGGCGTCTTGCCGGCCCCGCCCACGACGATATTGCCGACGACCACGACCGGCGCCGGCAGGCGCTCGGACTTGAGCCAGCCGCGGCGGAAAGCGAGCCGCCGCAGGAACGAGACGGCGAAGAAGAGGCCGCCGACCGGCAGCAGCAGGCCCGCGCGCAGGCTGCGCCCGCGCCACAGGGCGGCGAGCGATTCAGTGCTGGCTCTGCTGAGTGGCAAAGGAGATCTGCGTCAATCCGGCGTTGCGGGCCGCCTGCATGACATCGATGACGTTCTGGTGCGCCGCTTTGGCATCGGCGTTGATGACCACCACCGGCTGGGCTGCGCCGGCCGCCGCGCCGCGCAGGGACTGGGCGATGGCCGCGACGCCGCCGGCGACCGGCGCCCGATTGACGAGTACGGCGCCGCTCGCCATGACTACGACGTCGATCGTCTCCGGCCTTTCTTGCTCGGCCCGGGCTTCCGCCGTCGGCAGCTCGAGCTCGAGGCCGCCGAACTTCGTGTAGGTGGTCGTCACGACGAGAAAGATCAGGATGACGAGCAGGACGTCGATCATCGCGATCAGATTGATCTCCGGCTCGTCGCGCTGGCGGCCGCGCGAGAAATTCACTTGCGCTCTCCATGCACGACCTCGACCAGCTTGAGCGCCTGCAGCTCCATCTCGATCACGCAGCTGTCCACGAAGGAGCGGAAATACCGGTAGCAGATCAGGGCCGGAATCGCGATGAGCAGGCCGAAGCCGGTGTTGTAGAGGGCGATCGAAATGCCGTGGGCGAGCTGTTGGGGGTTGTGCCCGGTCCCAGTGCCGGCGCCGAAAATCTCGATCATGCCGACGATCGTGCCGAACAGCCCCATCAGCGGGCTGGTGGTGGCGATCGTGCCCAGGCCGGTCAGATAGCGCTCGAGATCGTGCGCGACGCCGCGCCCGGCTTCCTCGATGGCTTCCTTCATGATCTCGCGCGAGCTCTTGTCGTTGCGCAGGCCGGCGGCGAATACCTTGCCGAGCGGGGAATGCGCGTCCAGGCGCTTGAGCAGGTCGTCGGTGACGCCCGCGCGGAGGTATTCCGCAGCCGTGCTCTGCAGCAGACCTGCCGGCACGACGCGGGCGCGCCGCAACACGATGCTGCGCTCGATGATCAGCGCAACGGCGATGACGGACGCGGCCAGCAGAAACCAGATCGGCCAACCGGCAGCCTGAATGATCGCAAACACATTCCCTCCGAGGCTCAGTGCACAGTGCGCACTTTACTACGAACCATCGACCGGGTTGCCGCGCGTCCGCCCCCCTTTATGCCCCGTTGTCGCCTCTTGCCCGGCCTTGGGCGGTGCGTCATCGCGCATACAATGGCGCATGGACTGCGCTGCGGGAATCGCGACGACGCTCGACGACTGGTTGCGGCATTTCACCGGGCCGGCCGGCCGACCCGGCGCCGCCGCGCCGGCGTTCGCCCGCGCCCCGGCAGGCGATCCGGCCGTGGCCGTGGCTGCCTTGGCGGCGCTCGCTGCCGAGGCGCTGGCCCGGGAGCGCACGCTCCTGATCGTCAGCGCGGACGACGGCCTGCTGCCCGAATTTTCCAACGCTCTCGATCTGAGGCTGCGGCCGCTCTGTCTCGTCCTGCCCGGCGCGGCCCACGCCGGCCACATCGCCTTGCGCGCCACGCTCGCCCTGCTGAAGAGCCGCCTGACGCGCGCTGCCGCGGACAGCGAAGGTCCGGCCTGGGGCGCGCTGCGCGCCCGCCTGCAGGCTGAGGACGCGCTCTGGCGCGCCGGCCTGGCCTGGTCGGCGCGCGGCATCGAGCGCGAGGCGCCGCCCGCCGGCTTGCACGACCTGTTTCCGGTGCGCATCCTGCCCTGGTCGATCGCGCAAAATCATGGCGCCCTGGCCGACTGGGTCATCCTGCTCCAGACCGGCCCGTTGCCGGCCCGGTTCTGCACGGCGTGGCCGGGCGCACAGCGCACCCTGCTGCTGTGGGCCGCGCCGGGCGGCGCGAGCGAAATCGCGCCCGGCGATGAAACGATGCGCCTGCGCGCCGAACTCGACGTCCTGGGCCAGGAACTCGCCGAACTGGAACTCGAACTGGCCACCGCTCAGGGCGAAGTCGCCGCCTTCGCCGCGCGCTACCATGCCCAGGTCGCCGGCCGCATGACGGAACTCGACCGGCTCCAGGCCGATCTGGCCCGCGCCAGAACGATGCGCGCGCCGGCGGACGCCGGCCTGCGCCAGGAAGCGCAACGGGCGCAGGCCCGCGCCGAGCGATCGCAGCGGGAAGACCGCGCCTTCGACGGCAGCCCCGCGCCAGCGGGCACGGCCGCCTTCGCCCCGCCGGACGACCTGAAGAAACGCTTTCGTCAGCTGGCGCAGAAAATCCATCCCGACCGCGCCGCCGACGAGGCCGAACGCGCCTGGCGCACACAACTGATGAGCGAGGCCAACCGCGCCTACCGCGCCGGCGACGCCGCCGCGCTCGAGGAGGTGTTCGCGCTCTGGCGGGAGGGACAACAGCAGCCTTTCCCGGCGCCTGCCGTCCCGCCAGCGCCGACTTCCGAGCGCGGCGCGGCGCGGCGCGCGCAACTGGCCGCAGTGCGGCGGCGCATCGCCGTCATCGGCGCCGAGCTCGACCGACTCTATGGTTCCAAGCTCTACGAGTTGTTCGCCGCGGCCCGCCTCGCCGCCCGGCAGGGGCGCGACCTCCTGGCGGAAATGGCGCAACGGCTGGACGCGCAGATCGCGCAGGCCAGGGCCGAACTCGACATGCCCGGTTAGAGCTCGATCTCCAGCCCTTCGCGCGCCAGCAGCACCTCGCAGCCGGAATCGGGATGACGCGCCAGGGCTTCGGCAAACACCTTTTCCAGTTCGTCGTCGCCGCGCGTCGGCTCATGGTGGGTGCACAGTACGCGCCGGGCCCCGGTGCGCCGCCCCAGGGCGATCGCGCTGGCGAAGCTGCCGTGCCCCCAGCCGACCTTGCGCGGATATTCCTCCTGCGTGTAGGCCGCATCGACGATCAGCAGATCCACCGCGCCGATCGCGGCCTCGAGCTCGGCCTGGCGTTGCTCGACCATCGCCTGGTACTCGTCATGGCCTTCCTCCCCCGGCGCGTAGATATTGAGCCAGGGCTCGTGATCGCCGGTGAAGAACAACGCCTTGCCGTTGCATTCGACGCGGTAGCCGAACTCGGTCACCGGATGATTCATCAGCACCGGGGTCACCGCGACGGCGCCGATGCTCACCGCAACGCCGCCCGTCAGGGTGACGTATTCGACGCGCGCCTTGATCTCCGCCTCGCGGATCGGAAAATAGCTGTACTGCAACTGGACGCTCATGACCTGCTCGATGCCCTGCATCGAGACGATGTCGTAGGCGCCGTGGATGCGCACCCGGTTGCCGGACACGTGAATCGGCACGAAGAACGGCAGGCCCTGGATGTGGTCCCAATGGGTATGCGTGATGAAAATGTTGGCCTCGATCGGCATGCGCTCCAGCAGGCTCTGCGCCAGCGGGAAGATGCCGGTGCCGGCGTCGAGGATGATCAGGCTGTCGTCGTCGCCGCGCACCTCGATGCAGGTCGTGTTGCCGCCGTAGCGCACGGTGCGCGGTCCCGGCGCGGGGATCGAGCCGCGCACCCCCCACATCTTCACTTTCATGGCTTAACCCTCCGCACCGATCTGCGCGAAGGCGCGCGCATCTTCGACGTGCTTGCTCAGATCGCCCAGGGCGGCGACAACCGCTTCCATGCCGCCGAAACGCAGGGGCAGATGCGCCGGTTCTTCCTCCCGCCACGGATTGCCGGAATCGCCGAAGGCATGTTTGCGGCAGATGGCGTCGGCCATGCGCAGGCAGTCGAGCATCGGGGTCGGTTCGAGGTCGAGCGCATGATGGTCGCGGATGCAGTCGACGAGCGACTCGCCGAACTGCCATTTCCGCGCCAGCAGCGCACCGACGCAGGCATGGTCGACGCCGATCACTTCGGTCTCGGCGACATGAAGCGCTTTCTGCGTCTGCGCCGCGATGCTCAGGGCGAGCACAAATTCGGCCGACATGAACTGGGCGAACACCACCTTGCCGAAGTCGTGCAACAGGCCGGCGACATAGCAGTCGGCGGGGTCGGCCTCCGCGCGCGCATATTTCTCGCTGAGCAGCCGCGCGACCGAACCGACCGTGAGCGAATGCAGCAGATAGCGCTGGACATCGAAGCCGGCCGTGCCGAAGCGCGGCAGGATGCCGACTGCCGCGAACGACAGCGCCAGGTTCTTGATGGTGTTGATGCCGAGATAGACGACCGACTGGCCGACCGAGCCGATCTTGTTGGGCAGGCCGTAGTAGGCCGAGTTGACGACGCGCAGGATCTTCAGCGTCATCACCGGGTCTTTTTCGATGACGCCGACCAGGTTCTTGGGCAGGCAGTTGGCGCTGCGCGTCATTTCGAGGATCGTCTGCACGCTCTTGGGAAAGGCGGGCATGCGGTCGACGGCCGCGGTCAATCTGCGCTCGAGTTCGGGAGACAGTTGCGCCATCGGCAATCGGTTGCTGCGCGCTCAGACGGAGGCGACGCGTTCGTGGTGGCGCGCCCGGTAAAGCAGGCGCCGCTTGTCCGGGGATTCGGTGAAACCGCTGCGGTCGTGCAGGACGTTGTTGGCAACCAGTCCCATGCCGGGCTCGAGTCGGCCGTGCAAGGTCCACGGCGTCGGCGTCGCGAGGATGCGCTCGATCGCCGTGCGCGCGGCGACCGCCGCTGCGTTCCAGGCAATGCTGACGGTGCGGGCCGTGTAGCGCATGTGCAGCGTGCCGTCGTCATTGACGGAGAACACCGGGCCGGGCTGCGCGGCGCGCGCCACGCCCTGGTCGTCGGTGCGCGGCGGAATCGTCATCGCATCGGACGCCGACAGCGCACGGATATAGTCGGGATTCTCGTCGCGCAGCAGGAGGTAGGCGATCTCGTGGTCGAGCAGCCGATTGGCGCCGCCGGTCGCGCCGCTCTGCACGCAATGCAGCAGCAGGCCGCGGATCGTATGCTCGGGCGTGTTGTAGTAGCCGTCGGTGTGCCAGCGGATCGGCTTGTCGGTGTAGGGAATGAATTCCTTGCGCTCGCCGCGCTGTTCGGCGCCCATGACGGAAATCGGCGAAATGCCGTCGCTGTCGGTGAGCCAGTGGCCATCGAGCGTCGTCATGCCGAGCTGCCGGCCGAGCCGGCGCGGAATCTCCTTGTCGGGATCGGCGCCGGTCCTGCTGACGTAGATCGCCATGTTGCAGCGCCGGTTCAGGGCGACGAGCCCGGCCCGCTCGGCGGTTTTGAGCTGACGCGGGTCATCCAGCGTCACGACGATGTCCTCGATGCGGCGCGGCGCGGTATCGAGTTTCCGTTCGCGCCACGCGGCATAGGCGCGGGCATCGTTCAGGTCGTAGGGACCGGCCATCCGGCTTCTTCTCAGTCGATCGAGCCGCGCAGATCCTGCCGCC
Organism: Sulfuritalea sp.; assembly: GCA_018333815.1. GTDB lineage: Bacteria > Pseudomonadota > Gammaproteobacteria > Burkholderiales > Rhodocyclaceae > Sulfuricystis. The sequence continues at coordinate 5,558 of JAGXSN010000066.1, forward strand.
GCTCGCTTTGGGCCTGTTCCGGGTCGAACAGGCCGGCAAGGGTCTTTTCCAGCATCTTCAGGGCTTCGGGAGCCTCGATGTCCATCGCCTGGTCGACCACCCAGAGCCGATCCTTCTCGGGCAGCACGTCGCGCAGACAGGCGGCGAAAAAACGCCTGAAGCCGAAATCCGGCCCCGTTTCGTCGTAGTCGAACTCGGCGTAGTCGGCGACGCGGCGGTTGAACAGGTCGATGAAATGCCGCTGCGACTCGCCCGGCACGGCCTCGCCCAGCAGCATGATGTTGTTTTCCTCGACGAAGCGGCCGATGTTCCGGGTCAGCACCGTCGTGAATTCAACGCGTCCCTCTTCATCCAGTTCGCGATAGGCGACGCGGTCGGCGGACACCGCGAGGAAGGCGAGAAACTCGCAGACGAAGTCGAAGTATTGGCGGCCTGCATCGATGTCGTAGTCGGCCTTGCGCATGCGCTTGATCGACTCGATGGCGAGCTTCCACGCCAGCACGGCCACCACCGAGGCCAGCGTCGCGGGGGAGCGCTGGCCCTTGGCGTGGAACTTGGTCTTCAGGCGGATGGCCATGGCCTAGCGCCGTCCCGCCCGCGCCGACTTTGCGGGATCAATAGCCACCCTTGCCTTTCGGCTGGGGCAGGCCGGCAATCCGGCAACCCTGCTTGGCCGCGCCGCCATCCGGGAACAGGTCGAACAGCAGTTTGGTGTCGGCCTCGGGCAGAACATCCTCGTCCTGCAGCCCCTTGACCAGATTGCGCATGTTGGGCGTGTGGCCCTCTTCCTGATACTTCTGGCGCAGATAGTTGATCACTTTCCAGTGCCGTTCGGTCAGCGCGACGCCTTCGGCTTCGGCAAATGCGGTCACCGCTTCCTCGCTGTAGTCCGGCTCCAGCAGATAGCCATAATCATCGACTTCTTTTTCTTCACCATTGATGACGATACCCATGATTTCCTCCTTGGCTGTAGGTTGAGTTGCTCGGCTGAATTGAGTCGAATTCTACCGTTGCGCCGCCAGCATCCCGCAAGGCCTGCGTTGTCAGCCTTGATCGGCGTCGGGTTTTTCCCCGTCGGCCAGACCGCCTGCCGCATCGAGCTGGCGCTGCGACCAGGAGGCCATCACTTCGGCCCAGCGCCCCGCGGTCACCGGATCGATGTCGAAAATCGTGAAACGCCGATGCTCACGGATGCGCAAACGCAGAAACAGCAAGCCTCCCGCGGCGAACTCGATTTGTTGCAGCTCGATTTCCTGATTGCCTACGGGGACGCGAAACTTGTCCAGACGGGTGATTTTTTCCATTTGTGCACTGTGGGAACTGCCGGGGCGCCAGGGCGGCCGCGCCGTGAATGGCCGAAATGCCTGCGGATGTGCGAACATGGGGCCAGACTATCGCACCTCAAGCGCAATGCGGCCACTACCGGATGGTGGAAATCGCCCTACTCCATCAGGGTAGGTTCCATTAATCCCTCGATTGGCGCTATTCTATCCCTCGGAGGTATGGCGTCACGGATAACCGGCTCTGATAATGCCAAAAACAAACGGTATCCGCTGCGCCCCGAGCGAGCGTTCGACAGCACCCAACAGTCACCTTAGAGGAGATAACAAACATGGCCAAACAGCCTCACGCAACCCCTTTGCTTGACCAACTCGAGTCCGGCCCCTGGCCCAGCTTCGTCACCGGACTCAAGCGTCTGGCGCAGGACAAGGATTACGTCGTCGATTTGCTCGGCCACCTCGAGCACTCCTACAAGACCCGCAAGGGCTACTGGAAGGGCGGCACGGTGGGCGTGTTCGGTTACGGCGGCGGCGTCATCCCCCGCTTCACCGAAATCAAGGACGAGAAGACTGGCGCCCCCGTGTTCAAGGACGCCGCCGAGTTCCACACTCTCCGCATCATGCCGCCGCCGGGCATGCACTACGATACCGCCACCCTGCGCAAGTTCTGCGACATCTGGGAAAAATACGGTTCCGGCCTGATCGCCCTGCATGGCCAGACGGGCGACATCATGCTCCAGGGCTGCACCACCGAGAACGTGCAGCCGGCTTGGGATGAAATCAACCAGATGGGTTTCGACATGGGCGGCGCCGGCCCCTCGGTGCGCACCGGCATGTCCTGCGTCGGCGCCGCACGCTGCGAACAGTCCTGTTACGACGAGGGAATGGCGCACCAGAAGATCGTCAACAACTTCCTCGACGACATTCATCGCCCCGCCCTGCCCTACAAGTTCAAGTTCAAGTTCTCCGGCTGCGGCAACGACTGCATGAACGCCATCCAGCGTTCCGACATGGCCGTGATCGGCACCTGGCGCGACAACATGGGCACCGACGAAGCCCTGGCCCGGAAGTGGTTCGCCAAGCACGGCATGAACGAACTGGTCAATGACGTCATCAACATGTGTCCGACCCGCGCCATCCAGCTCAAGGATGCCGCGGCGGTCGGCCAGGACGCGCATATTTCCAGCGTCAAGGTCAGCGATGCCCAGGCCCTCGAGATCAGCAACAAGGACTGCGTGCGCTGCATGCACTGCATCAACGTGATGACCGGCGCGCTCGCTCCCGGCAACGACAAGGGCGCCACCATCCTCGTCGGCGGTCATGGTCACCTCAAGATCGGCGCCACGCTGGGAACGGTGGTTGTTCCCTTCATGTCGCTGAAGCAGGACGAGGACTACGACAAGATGGTCGAACTGGCCAAGAACATCGTCGACTTCTTTGCCGAAAACGCCCTCGAGCATGAGCGGATCGGCGAAATGATCGAACGGATCGGCCTGGTCAACTTCGTCGAGGGACTCGGCCTGGAGGTCGATCCGAACATGGTGAACTGTCCGCGTTCCAACCCCTACGTCCGCACCGATGGCTGGGACGAGGAAGTCGCCAAGGCCGCCGCCAGGAAAGCTGCATAGGTTATCGCTCGACGCGCAAGCCGACTTCGCAGGAAGTTGGGGCTTGCGGCTGCACCGACAACCCTACTGAAATAGTGACAATTCACGACTAAAACAATCGGAGACGATTCATGGCCCAACCTCAGATGCGCAAGCCGGTCGAGTATTTTCTCGACAACAAGAAATTCCTCCACCCGAAACTCGCGGCCAACTACGGCAACTGGAAGTACCACGACCGCCCGCGGCCGGGTGTCCTGCACCATGTTGCCAAGACGGGCGACGAGGTGTGGACCGTGCGTGCCGGAACCGCCCGCCAGATGGACGTCTTCACCATTCGCAAACTCTGCGACATCGCCGACCGGTTCGCCGAAGGCCGTGTCCGCTTCACGATCCGCTCCAACATCGAATACATCGTTTCCGAAGAAAGCAAGGTTGGTCCGCTGATCGCCGAACTCGAGAGGAACGGCTTCCCCGTCGGCGGCACCGGCAACTCCGTATCGATGGTCGCCCACACCCAGGGCTGGCTGCACTGCGACATTCCCGGCACCGACGCTTCCGGCGTGGTCAAGTCGATGATGGACGCCCTGTTCGAGGACTTCAAGAACGAGGAGATGCCGAACCGCGTGCGCCTGTCGACTTCCTGCTGCGAGATCAACTGCGGCGGCCAGGCCGACATTGCCGTGATCATCCAGCACACCAAGCCGCCGAAGATCAATCACGACCTCGTCGCCAACGTCTGCGAGCGCCCGACCGTCGTGGCGCGCTGCCCGGTCGCGGCGATCCGTCCCGCGCTGGTGAATGGCAAGCCCAGCCTTGAAGTCGATGAGAAGAAGTGCATCTGCTGCGGCGCCTGCTATCCCCCCTGCCCGCCGATGCAGATCAACGACCCGGAGCATTCCAAGCTGGCGATCTGGGTGGGCGGCAAGAACTCCAACGCCCGCAGCAAGCCGTCGTTCCACAAGATGGTCGCCGCCGGCCTGCCCAACAATGCGCCGCGCTGGCCCGAGGTCAATGCGGTCGTCAAGAACATTCTGATGGTCTACAAGGCGGACGCCCGTCCGTGGGAGCGCATGGCCGACTGGATCGACCGGATCGGCTGGCCGCGCTTTTTCGAGAAAACCGGGCTGCCTTTCACGAAATACATGATCGACGATTGGCGCGGCAGCCGTTACAACCTGAACGCATCGGCCCACGTTCGCTTCTGAGGAGGAACAAGACACAATGAAGTTTTCGATTCTGGTCAACGAAGGTCCCTACACCCACCAGGCCTCCGACACCGCCTACCAGTTCGCCAAGGCGGTGTTGGCCAAGGGCCACGAGATCTTCCGCATTTTTTATTACCACGATGGCGTCAATAACGCCACGCGTCTCACCACGCCGCCGCAGGACGATCGCAATATCGTCGCACGCTGGTCCAAACTGGCCGAGGAGCACAAGCTGGACATGGTCGTTTGCGTCGCCGCCGCCCAGCGCCGCGGCATCGTCGATGAAGGCGAGATGAAGCGCAACGGCAAGGATGCCACCAACCTGGCGCCCGGCTTCCGCATCTCCGGTCTCGGTCAGCTGATCGAAGCCGGCATCCAGTCCGACCGCCTGGTCGTGTTCGGCGACTGAGGGGACCCACGATGACTACCAAGAAATTCATGATGGTCAATCGCAAGGCGCCCTACGGCACCATCTACGCCTGGGAAGCGCTGGAAGTGGTGCTGATCGCCGCAGCCTTCGAGCAGGATGTCTCGCTCGCCTTTCTCGACGACGGCGTCTATCAGCTCAAAAAGGGCCAGCAGACCAAGGGAATAGAAATCAAGGGCTTCGAGAAGACCTGGGGCGCACTGGAGGATTACGACGTCACCCAGCTGTATGTGGCGCGCGAATCGCTCGAAGAACGCGGCCTGTCTGCCGAAGACCTCACTGTTCCCGTCGAAGTGCTCTCCCGTGCCGACATCGGCAAGCTGATGGAAGAGCAGGACGTTCTCCTGTCGTTCTGAGGATACCCACATGCTGCATATCATCAACAAGTCCCCCTATGATCGCTGTGCAGTCGATTCCGCGCTGGCGACCGGTGCAGGCGTCATCCTCCTGATCGAAGATGGCGTTTATGCCGCAGTCAAGGGCGGGGCCGAGGAGAAGAAGATCAAGGGCGCCCTGGGCAGGTTCAAGTTTTATGCCTTGATCGCCGACCTTGAGGCCCGCGGGCTGGGCGACCGTGTAATCGACGGCATCACCCCCGTCGATTACGCCGGATTCGTCGATCTCGTCGCGGAAAATAAAACCTGCCAGTCATGGCTATAACACGTCACAATCAATCAACTAGGAGACAGTAATGGCTTTCGAGCTCAACGGCAAAACCTACGAAACCGACGAAGAGGGTTATCTGATCAATCTCGGCGACTGGGACGAGGATGTCGCCCGCTTCCTGGCGCAACAGGAAGCGGTCGCCCTGACCGAGAATCACTGGGAAGTAATCAACTTCCTGCGTGATTACTACAACGAGTTCCAGATCGCGCCGGCCGTCCGCGTCCTGACCAAGGCCATCGGCAAGAAGCTGGGCGCCGACAAGGGCAACAGCCAGTACCTCTACGAGCTGTTCCCCTACGGCCCGGCCAAGCAGGCCTGCAAGATCGCCGGCCTGCCGAAGCCGACCGGCTGCGTCTGACAACGCTTTGATTCCCGGCGGCGCGGCACGGGCCGTGCCGCCAGCGCCGAAACGCGGCTTTACCGACATATCCGTGTGACCGGGTGTGTTGGCGGTGGAGCTGCGTCCTTGATTGCTGTGCTCGCTGTGGTGCACCGTCCATGACAATGCTCTTCGCGATCCTGTTTTACCTTGCCTTCGTCGTGATGGTCGTCGGCCTGGCCTACAAGATCTACGACTACGCCCGCACCCCGGCGCCATTGTCGATCCCCACGACCCCGGCTCCGACCACCACGCCCGGCGTTGCCTTTCGCATGGCGCGGGAAGTCGTTCTCTTTGAAAGCCTGTTCAAGGGGAACTTGTGGACCTGGCTGTTCGGCTGGATGTTCCATGTCGGCCTGCTCCTCGTCCTGATCCGCCATCTGCGCTATTTTCTCGATCCCATCCCCGCCTGGCTGGTTCTGGTTCAGCCGTTCGGCAAATATGCCGCCTTCCTGATGGTCGCGGGTCTGGGCGGCCTCTGGCTGCGTCGTTTCTTCGTCGAGCGCATCCGCTACATTTCGACCCCGTCCGATCACCTCTGGCTGGCGCTTCTGATAGGCGTCGGCGTCTCGGGCGCGGCCATGACCTTCGTCACCCATGTGGACGTTGTTGCCGTCAAGGTGTTTTTCCTCGGCCTGATGGCCTTCGAGATTTATCCCCTGCCCACCCATCCTGCGTTGTTGATCCACCTGTTTCTTGTCGCCTTGCTGATGCTCCTGTTCCCCTTCAGCAAGCTGCTGCATGCCCCGGGGGTGTTCTTCAGCCCGACCCGCAACCAGGCCGATCGCCCGCGTGAATCCCGTCATCTGGCCGCGTGGGCCGCCCAGATCGAGAAGAACTGACATGGCCGACCTCGAATTCCAGATTCCCAAATTCCGCGAGATCGCGGAAGTTCCGGCGATCGGCGTCGGCGCCATGGCCCATTCCCGGCCGCACGTCGCCAACGAAAAGATCCAGGAAGCGCTCGGCTATCAAACCAAGCTCGACGCGGACTGGCAGACCACCCACGACAAGGCGATCGGAAAATTCGGCGAGCTGCTCGGCAAATACCGTTCGCTCAAGGTGTTCATGGATTCCTGCGTGCACTGCGGCGCCTGCACCGACAAGTGCCACTACTTCATCGGCACCAACGATCCGAAGAATATGCCGGTGGCGCGTCAGGAGCTGATGCGTTCGGTGTATCGCCGCTACTTCACGCTCGCCGGCAAGATGTTCCCCGGCCTCGTCGGCGCCAAGGATCTGACCAAGGAACTGCTCGACGAGTGGTACACCTATTTCTGGCAGTGTTCCGAATGTCGGCGCTGCTCCGTGTTCTGTCCCTATGGCATCGACACCGCCGAAGTCACCATGGCGGCCCGCAATATCCTGGATACCGTCGGTTATGGCCAGAAATATACCAACGAGATTCTCGGCAAGATCAACAAGATCGGCAACAACCTCGGTCTGCCGGGCCCGGCGCTGGAAAACACGCTGGAGGGTCTCGAAGAGGATCTGAAAGAGGACACCGGTTTCGACATCAAGTATCCGCTTGATGTGCAGGGCGCGGAAGTCCTGCTGGTCACGCCGTCGGCCGACTTTTTTGCTGAGCCGCACATCGAGAGCCTGATCGGCTACGGCAAGGTCTTCCACGCCGCCGGCATCAGCTGGACGCTGTCTTCCTATGCTTCGGAAGCCGGCAACTTCGGCCTGTTCGACGGCGACTACGCGATGATGCGCAAGGTCGCGCTGCGCGTGCGCAAGGCGGCGCTCGAGCTTGGCGTCAAGCGCATCGTGGTCGGCGAGTGCGGCCACGCTTGGCGCGTCGCCTACGCCTTCTGGAACACCCTCAGCGGCCTCGGCGCCGGCGCCAAAGATCCCTTTGCGGTGGAATTGCAGAAGCAGCTCGATCCGCGCCACAAGCAGCCGACGCACATCTGCGAATTCACCTGGGATCTGATCCAGCAGGGCCGCCTCAAGTTCGACAAGGCAGCCAACGATCACCGCGTCATCACCTTCCACGATTCCTGCAACGTGGCGCGCGCCTCGCGCATGGGCGACCATCCCGGCGGGCAGTTCGACATCCCGCGCAACATCATCAGGGCGGTGGCGAACAAGTATGTGGATATGGCCCCCGAGACGATCCGCGAAGTCACCTTCTGCTGCGGCGGCGGCGGCGGCATTCTGACCGACGAACTCATCGAGGCCCGCATCAAGGGCGCCTTGCCGCGCATGGAAGCCCTCAAGCGCGTGGTCGATGAGCATGGCGTCAACTTCATGGCGGCCATCTGCGCCATCTGCAAGGCGCAATTCACCAAGGTTCTGCCCTACTACGGCTTCAATATGCGGCTGATTGGCGGAGTACACCAGTTGGTCAGCACCGCGATCCGCCTCGGCAACGAGCAATAACACACGCAACCCGATTACTACGGAGACGACGATGTCAGCGACCCCCGATACCCAAACCGAAAAATTGACCTTCCGCCAGTACAAGGACGGAGAAGCTCAGGACGTATACACGCGGTGGCAGGACAAGATTTTCCAGGCCGGCTGGTCGTACAAGTGCCCCACCTACATCCAGTCGACTCCGCCCTGCCAGGGTTCGTGCCCCTCGGGCGAAGACATCCGCGGCTATCTCAACATCGTGCGCGGCATCGAGAAGCCGCCGGTCGGCGCTGACGGCAAGCCCGTCATGCCCTGGCAGGAATATGCCTGGCGCCGCCTGACCGAAGCCAACCCGCTGCCCGCCGTGATGGGCCGGGTCTGCCCGGCGCCCTGCGAAAGCGGCTGCAACCGCAATCAGGTCGAAGACCACGTCGGCATCAACTCCGTCGAGCACTACCTCGGCGAGTATGCAATCAAGAACAACCTGCAATTCAAGAAGCCCGAGAAGCTGACCGGCAAAAAGGTCGCCGTCATCGGCGGCGGTCCGGCCGGCCTCTCCGTGGCCTACCAGCTCGCCCTCAAGGGCCACTCGGTCACCATCTTCGACGACCATGAGCATCTCGGCGGCATGATGCGCTATGGCATCCCGGGTTACCGTACGCCGCGCGACGTTCTCGATGCCGAAATCCAGCGCATCCTCAACCTGGGCGTCGAAGCGAAGCTGAAGTGCAAGATCGGCGTCGACATCACCATGGAACAGATCCGCAAGGACTACGACGCGGTGTTCCTCGGCCTCGGCGCCCAGGGCGGTCGCGCCCTGCCCGCCGAAGGCGCCAACAACGTATCGAACGTCGTGACCGCCACCGCCTTCCTCAGGGCCTTCAACGACGGCCGCCTCAAGACCGTCGGTAAAAATGTGGTCGTGGTCGGGGGTGGCGATACCTCGATGGACGTCGCCACGGTGGCCCGTCGCCTTGGTCATATCGATACCGTCAGGCCCACCGACTGGGAGGGCGCCATTGCCGGCCAACTGGCTCAGGACGTCGCCAGCATTTCCAACCGCCAGGGCGCCGATGTCGTGCTGACTTCGGTCTTCATGACCGCCAGCAAGCAGGAACTTGAACACGCCCAGTCCGAAGGCATCGAAATCATGCAAGGCTGGATGCCGGTCGCCGTGATCAAGGGCGCCGATGGTCGCGCCACAGCCCTGCGCGTCAAGCAGTGCGAAGCCAAGCTGGTCGGCGGCCGCCTCGACATCAAGCCCATCGAAGGCACCGAGAAGGATCTCCCCGCCGACCTGATCGTCTCCGCGATCGGCCAGACCGTCGACCTCATTGGCCTTGAAGAGTTCAACAATGGCAAGGGCGCCGTCAGTGCCGACCGGAACTACCAGGTGCAGGGCAAGCCCGGCGTATTCGCCGGCGGTGACGTCATTCGTCCCCACCTGCTGACCACCGCGATCGGCCATGGCGCGATCGCCGCCGACGGCATCGATCAGCATCTGCAGGGTCTCGAAGTCGGCCGGCGCCCGAAGGTCGATGTCCATGTCTTCGACCTGATGCGCAAATACGTCGAAAAGGGCATCGCCGTCGAGGGAATCAAGGCGCCGCCGCACGGCGCCGATGCCGCCCGGGGCGCGCTGCACAATTACGACAACCGCTCCGACCGCTACATCATCCCGCACGGCGAGCTGTTCCTCGGCCACTTCCAATACACCCCGCGCAACAAGCGCCACATCACCCATCTCAACAAGCAGTCCGCGCTGGGCAACTTCGAGGAGCGTCTCGATCCGCTCGACGACAAGCAAGCGGTCGCCGAGGCCAAGCGCTGCATGAGCTGCGGCCTGTGCTTCGAGTGCGACAACTGCGTGGTTTACTGCCCGCAGACCGCTGTTTATCGGGTCAAGAAAACCGAGGCGACCACCGGCCGTTATGTGGCGACGGACTACGACAAGTGCATCGGCTGCCACATCTGCCACGATGTCTGCCCGACCGGCTACATTCAGATGGGTCTTGGCGAGTAACCCGGAAAAAGCAAGTGGATAAGGGGGCAAGGAGAAGTATGGCCATCATGAAACGGACGCTCGTCGGGCTCGCGGCGATCCTGCTGCTTGCCCCCATCTGCGCCACTGCCGGCGTGCCGAAGCCGAACCTGACGATCGAGAACCCCGGCCAGTGCATTGCGCCCGTCCAGGAGATGCGCGTCAACCACATGAAGATGCTCAATCATTCGCGTGATCGCGCTCTGCGTCAGGGAGTCCGCACCGAAAAAGCCAACCTGATCGGCTGCATCGACTGTCACGCCAGCAAGGAAACCGGCTCGGTGATGGGCAAGGGCGGGTTCTGCGAGGAGTGCCACACCTACACGGCCGTCAAACTCGATTGCTGGGATTGCCATCAACCCAAATCGGCCAGATTCCGCACCGGAGCGGCCGCCGCTGAGGGGGCAAAGCCATGAACGAGCCGCGCGACCCCGTCGACAACCCCTCGCGCCGCGGTTTTGTCGGCGCGGCAGCCGCCGCCGGCGCGGGCCTGGGCGTCCTCGCGCTTGCTCCCGGCCTGCATCTGGTCGAGGTATCCGAAGCCAACGCCCCGAGCGCCGGTGCGTCGAGCAAAGTCCGCTGGGGCATGCTGATCGACACGAACAAATGCAGCAGCGGCTGCGATGCCTGCGTCAAGGCTTGCGCCAGCGAAAACGGCATCAACGAGACCGTCAGGGATCCGCGCCAGGCCTCGCAATGGATCCGCAAGATCGAGCTCAAGGAGCCGCGCAGCGGGAGGGAACATTCGCTGCCGATGATGTGCCAGCACTGCGCCCATCCGCCCTGCGTCGATGTCTGCCCGACCGGGGCCTCGATGAAGCGCGCCGACGGCATCGTGCTGGTCGACCGCCATACCTGCATCGGCTGCCGCTACTGCATGCTCGCCTGCCCCTACAAGGCGCGCTCCTTCGTGCATCTGCGGCTGACCGAGCAGAATCCCGAGGTGCCGCGCGGCATCGGCTGCGTCGAATCCTGCACTTTCTGCGTCCAGCGCGTCGACAAGGGGCTCAAGCCCGCCTGTGTCGAGGCCTGCCCGGAAGGCGCCATGTTGTTCGGCGACCTCAAGGACCCCAACAGCGAAATCGCGCGCCGCATCGCACAGGAAAAAACCACCCAGGTGCGCGGCGATCTCAGGTTGGATCTCGGCGTGCGTTATCAGGGAATCTGACCATCATGCAATCCGAACTCAACAATCGACTGGAAGGCCCGACTTTCTACGTATTGGCGGGCATCGGCGCCCTGATCAGCCTGATCGGCGTCGCCGGCGCCATATATATGGGTCAGCACGGTCACCAGGCATCCGGCATGAACAACCAGATCTTCTGGGGCATGCCGCATGTCTTCGCCATCTTCCTGATCGTCGCCGCCTCCGGCGTCCTCAACGTCGCCTCGATCGGCACGGTGTTCGGCAAGCAGGCCTACAAGTCGCGCGGGCCGCTCTCCGGCCTGCTGGCGATCACCCTGCTCGCCGCCGGCCTGTTCGTCATCATGCTCGATCTGGGGCGCGTCGACCGCCTGATCATCGCCATGACCCACGTGAACTGGGTCTCGGTGTTCGGCTGGAACATGGTGCTCTATCCCGTCTTCTTCGGTCTCGTCGGCGTCTATGTCTGGGTGCTGATGGACCGGAAGATGTATGCCTACTCCAAGCCCGTCGGGATCGCCGCCTTCATCTGGCGCCTGGTCATGACCACCGGCACCGGCTCGATCTTCGGCTTCATGGTCGCGCGGCAGGCCTACCACTCCGCCCTGATCGCGCCGATGTTCATCGTCATGTCCCTGGCCTGGGGCCTGGCGATCTTTCTCCTGTTCCAGCGCGCCATGTACTGCTGGCACAACATGGAGCTCAACGAGGAGATCCGCCGGCGCCTGGGCAACCTGCTCGGCGTTTTCATCGCCGCCGTGTTCTACTTCGTGCTGGTCTATCACCTCACCAACATCTACTTCGCCAAGCAAACCGGGTTCGAGCATTTCATCCTGGTTTCCGGCGGCGTCTTCCCCCAGCTGTTCTGGGGCGGGTTCGTCCTTCTGGGCACGGCGATCCCCCTGCTGCTGCTATTCGTGCCAGCCCTCCAGCGCATGCGCGGCTCGGAAATCGTCGCCGCCGTCCTCACGGTCGGCGGCGGCCTGTGCTTCCTTTATGTGTTCATCATCGGCGGGCAGGCCTATCCGCTCGACATGTTCCCGGGCATGGAGGTCAGGAGCAGCTTCTTCGACGGCCAGATCGACCACTATGTGCCGAGCCTGCCGGAGATGATGCTGGCCATCGGCGGCTTCGGCGTCGCCTTCACGCTCACGCTCATCGCGGTGCGCGTCCTGCGGTTCATGCCGGAGGACGACCTCGCCAAGCTGAAGGCCTCCGGCGCCCTCCGCGATTGACGCATCTTGCGCGGCGCCCCCCGACGGGGGCGGCCGCGGGCAACATGCAGAGCACCATGCATCGTTTCCTGATTTCCGCCGCGCACAAGTCCTCGGGCAAGACCACGCTCGCCATCGGCCTCGCGGCGACCCTGCGCGCGCGCGGTCTGACGGTGCAACCCTTCAAGAAGGGGCCCGACTACATCGACCCGCTCTGGCTGGGCCAAGCCGCCGGACGCGGCTGTCGCAACCTCGACTTCTTCCTGTCCCCGCCCGAAGAAATCCGGGCGCAGTTTGCCCGCGGCCATGACGCCGACGTCTGCCTGGTCGAGGGCAACAAGGGGCTCTACGACGGTCTGGCGCTCGACGGCAGCAACAGCAACGCCGCCCTCGCCCGCCTGCTCGAACTGCCCGTGATCCTCGTGCTCGACACGCGCGGCCAGACACGCGGCATCGCGCCGCTGATTCTCGGCTACCAGGCCTTCGATCCGCAGCTCCGGATCGCCGGCGTGATCCTCAACCGCCTCGGCGGCAGCCGCCACGAGGCCAAGCTGCGCGCCGTGGTCGAGCACTACACCGATGTGCCGGTGCTGGGCGCCGTGCATGAAGATGCCCGGCTCGCCGTGATCGAGCGCCACCTCGGCCTGATGCCCGCCAACGAGGCGGCCGAGGCGGAGCAGACCATTGCCTCCATCGCGGCAGGGGTGGCCCGCCAGGTCGACCTCGAGCGTCTGCTCGCGCTCAGCGCGACGTCGCTCGCGCTGGAACCGCCCGCCGCCCTCTCCGCACCGCCCGGGCCGAAAATTCGCCTGGCCATCGCCCGCGACGCGGCTTTCGGCTTTTACTACACCGACGACCTCGAAGCGTTCGCTGCCGCCGGCGCCGAGCTGGTCCCGTTCAACACGCTCCGGGACGAGCATCTGCCTTCCTGCGACGCGCTCTTCATCGGCGGCGGCTTTCCCGAATCCTTCCTCGACGAACTCTCTGCCAACGCCGGTCTGCGCGGCGAAATCCGCCAGGCCATCGACAACGGCCTGCCGACCTACGCCGAATGCGGCGGCCTGATGTATCTGGCGCAGTCGATCTCCTGGCGGGACAAGACGCGGCCGATGGTCGGCGCCATCCCCGGCGAGATCGTCATGCACGAAAAGCCGGTCGGGCGCGGCTATGTCGTCATCGAGCCGGCGCCGGAGCATCCCTGGCGCCGTCCCGCCAGCGCCGACACTGTTGGCTCCCCACGCTCGCAAACCCGGCTCGCTGCCCCCCACGGGGGGGGCGTCGGCTTGGGACGGCCCGGCGCCGACTTTG